>DATGHJ010000227.1:0-5400 GCA_035308085.1 Trinickia sp.
TTCGGCTGCCGCAACGATGACGGCACGTTCAATCCGGACAAGTTCGCGAAGCAGGCCGCCGATCCGCAGGTCAAGATGATCGAGGTGAAGCTGTCGCAGGGCGCGAAGCCGGGCCACGGCGGCGTGCTGCCGGCCGCGAAGATCACGCCGGAGATCGCCGAGACGCGCGGCGTGCCGATGGGCCGGGACTGCATCTCGCCCGCGTCGCACTCCGAATTCTCGACGCCGCGCGGGCTGCTCGAATTCGTCGAGCGGCTGCGCAACCTCTCGGGCGGGAAGCCGACCGGCTTCAAGCTCTGCGTGGGGCATCCGTGGGAGTTCTTCGGCATTGCGAAGGCGATGCTCGAGACGGGGATCACGCCGGACTTCATCGTCGTCGACGGCGCGGAAGGCGGCACGGGCGCGGCGCCGCTCGAATTCACCGACCACGTGGGCGTGCCGCTGCAAGAAGGCTTGCTCCTCGTGCACAACACGCTCGTCGGCATCGGCTTGCGCGACAAGATTCGCATCGGCGCGAGCGGCAAGATGATCACCGCGTTCGACATCGCGAAGACGCTCGCGATCGGCGCCGACTGGGTGAACGCCGCGCGCGGCTTCATGTTCGCGGTCGGCTGCATCCAGGCGCAGACCTGCCACACCGGACGCTGCCCGACTGGCGTCGCGACGCAAGACCCGGTGCGCCAGCGCGCGATCGTCGTGCCGGACAAGGCCGACCGCGTCTTCAACTTCCACCACAACACGCTGCACGCGCTGCAGGAGATCATCCAGGCGGCGGGCCTCGAGCATCCCGCCGACTTGCGCGCGCATCACATCGTGCGGCGCGTGTCGTCGCATGAGGTGAAGCTGATGTCGCAGTTGCTGTGCTATCTCGAGCCGAACGATCTCTTGAACGGCAACTACCGCTTTTGGCTGTATGAGAAATGGTGGCCGCTCGCGCGCAGCGATTCGTTTGCTTTGAAGGATGAAGGCGCGATAGCCGCCTGAGCGATGCAACGCGTGTGGCATGACGCGTTCGCGCACCGCCCCGCGAGAAGCAAAAAAGCGCACCAGGTATGGGTGCGCTTTTTTATTGCCCTATCGGCGTTGCATCCGGCGACGCGCGCGTTCAGGGTTGTGCCCAGCGCAGCAGCAACCGACGTTGCAGCGTCGTCAGCAAATAATCGGCGAGCCACGCCACGACAGCCAACGCGAGCATCGCAGCCAACACACCGCTCGCATTGAACTCGCGCAGCGAGGCCGCGATCACGCACCCGATCCCCTGCGTCGCGCCGAGAAACTCGCCCGCGAGCGTACCGGCGAGCCCTAGCGCGAAGGCCATGAGCAGGTTTTCGACCATCCCGCGCAGCGCTGCGGAAATCGCCCCGGTAACGGTCGAGCGCCGCGCCGCGGATGTGGAACCATCGCCGGGCGTATCGCCATCAACCTCACGCGCGCGCCGATACGCGCTCCCGAACACGATGAAAAACGCCATCACGGCAGCAAGCGCGATCTTCGACGTCATCCCCGACCCCAGCGCGATCACGAAGATCGCACCGAGCACGATCAGCGGCAACGCGTTGGCGATCTTGATGTAAAAGCCGAACACGTCGGCCAACAGCGTGTTGCGAACGAGCACGACCGCGCACCCCGCGCCCGCGATCGCTCCCACGACAAGTCCCAGCAGAGCCTCTTCGAAGGTGACCTGCAGCTGCGCGAGCAGCGGGCCTTGCGCAGTACCCTCGCGAAACCAATAGAAGAGCTGCCGCGCGATCGACGAAGGCATCGAATAGAAGAACGGATCGATCCAATTGCGCCGCGCGGCGAACTCCCAACCGATCGCCACCAACAACGCGAGCACGATGCGCAAGCCGATCACGAGCTTGCGCCGCGAGCGTTGCGGCTTGCGCGAGGTGCGTTCGGCTCGCCCGGATCCCGCCTCTGCGATGCGAGACGGCGCGCCGTGAGACATGGGTTGGTTCATCGCCGTCCGCCTTGACTGAGCTGATGAGAACACCGTACACGTCAGCCTGCACGGGTACCGTGCGGACACGAACAGTGGCTTGCCTGGCGCGGCAAATGACTAGCGGACGATCGGACTTTCGGCGGCTGCACGGCACTATTTTCCGGGTCCGCGCAGCGTCGCGGCTCAAGCGGGCACGGTGTCGATGAACGACTGCCGTTGCGACAGCTTCGCGAAATGCTTGTCGAGATTCGGATGCTTGTCGCGCCAGTTCAATTCCGGGAAGCGGAAATCGAGGTAGCCGAGCGCGCACCCGAGCGCGATATCGGCGAGCGAGTAGTGATTGCCGGTACACCAGGCGTTGCCGCCGAGCCCCTGCGACATTGAGACAAGCCCTTCGTCGATCTTGCGCTGCTGGCGCGCGATCCACGATTCGATGCGATGCTCCTGCGGACGCTGCGTGCCCTCCACGCGAATCAGCACGCCCGCGTCGAGAATGCCGTCAGCGAGCGCCTCCCAGCAGCGCACTTCGATGCGCTCGCGCCCCGCCTGGGGAATCAGCTTGCCGACCGGCGACAGCGTATCGACGTATTCACAGATCACGCGCGAATCGAACACCGCTTCCCCGTCTTCCATCACCAGGCATGGCACCTTCCCGAGCGGATTGAACTGGTGAATGCCCGTGTCCGGCGACCAGACATCCTCGAGCACCAGTTGGTAGTCGATTTTCTTTTCAGCGAGCACCACCCGCGCCTTGCGGGTAAACGGGCTCGCGAGCGAGCCGATTAGTTTCATCATCTGCTTTTCTCAAAATTGAGAGGAAGAGTATACGTTGCCGACGATCATACCGGCGGTCGTCAGACGCCATCATATCGGCCGTTTCGGGCATGTGGATGGAATGCAACAGCGCGGCCGCAGGGGCGCCACTCAAACGACAACGCGGCACAATGCCCTCCGGATGACCGGCGCTGCCCGACTTAAAAGTGTTTATGAATTGAGCGCTACAATCGCACGATGAACCAGCCGACCGAACTCTCCAGCGCCGCCGGCACCGCGAAGGAAATCCCCCTGGGGGACGTCTACCGTGGCCGCCGCGAACGCCTGCTCGCCGCGCTGCGCGCCGCGGGCGGCGGACTCGCCATCGTCAAGACCGCGCGCGAAGTGCTGCGCAACCGCGACGCCGACTACCCCTACCGGCACGACAGCTACTTTTACTACCTGACCGGCTTTACCGAACCGGAGGCCGTGCTCGTGCTCGATGCCGGTGCACAACCGGGCGAGCCGGCGTCGATCCTCTTCTGCCGCGAGAAAGATCCCGCGCGGGAGACCTGGGAAGGCTTCCGTTATGGTCCGGAAGGCGCGCGCGAAGCGTTCGGCTTCGCCGCCGCGTTTCCGATCGACGAACTCGACACCCAGCTGCCGCGCCTGATCGCCGACGCCCCCGCGCTGCACTACGGGTTCGGGATGTCGGCGGAACTGGACGAACAGGTGCGCCGCTGGCTCGACGCGGTGCGCGCAAAGAGCCGCAGCGGCGTGACGTCGCCCGCCGTGCTGCACGACTTGTTGCCGGTGCTCGACGAGATGCGGCTCATCAAGGACGATCACGAGCTGGCGATCATGCGCCGCGCCGCCCGGATTTCCGCCGAAGCGCACCGCCGCGCGATGCAGGCGTGCCGCCCCGGCGTCCGCGAGTACGAACTCGAAGCGGAACTGCTGTACACGTTCCGCCGCCGCGGTGCCCAGGCGCCCGCCTACGGCTCGATCGTCGCCACCGGCGCCAACGCGTGCGTGCTGCACTACCCGGCCGGCAACGCGGTCGCGAAAGACGGCGACCTGATCCTGATCGACGCCGCCTGCGAACTCGACGGCTACGCGTCCGACATCACCCGCACCTTCCCGGCCAACGGCCGCTTCTCGCCGGCGCAGCGCGAGCTGTACGACATCGTGCTCGCCGCCCAGCAAGCCGCCATCGACGCGACCCGCGCCGGGGCGCACTTCGACACGCCGCACCACGCCGCCGTGCGCGTGCTGTCGCAAGGGCTCCTCGATACCGGCATCATCGCTCGCCAGCGCTTCGCGGCGGTCGACGACGTGATCGCCGAGCGCGCCTACGCACCGTTCTACATGCACCGCACGGGCCACTGGATCGGCATGGACGTGCACGACTGCGGCGACTACCGGGAGCGCAATGCCGCGCCTGACGAAACGGGCGCGCCGCCGTCGCGCATCCTGAAGCCGTCGATGACGCTCACGATCGAGCCTGGCCTTTACGTGCGCGCGAGCGAAAGCGTGCCGGAACGCTATTGGGACATCGGCATCCGCATCGAGGACGACGCGATCGTCACCGCCGACGGCTGCGAGCTGATGACGCGCGACGTGCCGGTCAAGGCCGACGAAATCGAAGCGCTGATGCGCGAAACGCAAGCCGCCGCGCCTCGCCAGTGAAGCGCGAATGAACACCGAAGCCGTTTCCGTACGATGAAAGACGCCCCCGCCGCTGCCGGCACGCAACCGGCAACCGCCGCCGCTTCCGGGCAGCCATTCGATTTCGACGTGACGATCGTCGGCGCCGGACCGGTCGGCCTCGCGCTCGCCGCCTGGCTCGCGCGGCGCAGTGCGACGCAAGCGCTGTCGATCGCGCTCATCGACGCGCGGGAACCCGAAAGCGCGACCGGCGACCCGCGCGCGATCGCGGTGTCGCAAGGCAGCCGCATGCTGCTCGAGCCGCTCGCGGCGTGGCCCGCGGACGCCACCGCGATCGAGCGCATCCACGTATCGCAGCGCGGCCACTTCGGACGCACGCTGATCGAGCACGACGAGCACGAATTGCCCGCGCTCGGCTACGTCGCGCGCTACGGGTCGATCGTGCGGACGCTCGCGCAGGCCGTGCGCCGCACGCAAGTCCACTGGTTCACGTCGACGTCGGCGCTGCCGCCGCTTCGCGAACACGACGGCGTCACGCTGCTAATCGAAAACGCTCAAGGTGCGCGCAGCCTGCGCACGCGCCTGCTCGTGAACGCGGAAGGCGGCTTCTACCAGGATCAGCGCCGTAACGGCTCGAGTCTCGAGCGGACAGGCTCGTCGGGCGCAGGCGCCGGCAAGCCGGGTAGCACACGCGACTATAAGCAGACCGCGCTCGTCGGCACGGTCACCGTGTCGGCGCCGCAGGCGCACGTCGCCTGGGAGCGTTTCACGCCGGAAGGGCCGATCGCGCTGCTGCCGATGGGCGGCGCGCGCAACGCCGATTACTCGCTCGTCTGGTGCTCCGCGCCCGACGAAGCCGCGCGGCGCGCGCAGCTTGCCGACGCGGACTTTCTCGCCGAGTTGGGCACGGCGTTCGGCTCGCGCATGGGACGCTTCGAGGCGATCAGCGGCAGGGCTTCCTTCCCGCTCGGACTGAATGCCGTGGACACGCTCGTCAAGGGCCGCGTCGCCGCCATCGGCAACGCGGCGCAAACGCT
>DATGHJ010000228.1:0-13839 GCA_035308085.1 Trinickia sp.
GCCCGCGCAACGAAACACCACGATGCGCCGGCGCCTTCGCTTGGCGGCGCTTGCCGCCATCGCCTCCTGCTCCGTGCTGCTCGCCGCGTGCTCGCACAGCGAGCCGCCATGGCAGCTGACCAACGTCTCGGGCCACCTGCCCGACCTCCAGTTCTCGCTGACGGGCGATGACGGCAAGCCCGTCGACGCGTCGGCGTTCAAGGGCGACACCACCCTCGTCTATTTCGGCTACACGCATTGCCCGGACGTGTGCCCGGAAACGATGGCGCGGCTCATGCAAGTGCTCGCAAAGCTCGGGCCCGACGCGAAAAAGGTGCGCATCCTGTTCATCACGGTCGATCCCGCCCGCGATACGCCGAAGGCGCTGCACGACTACGTCGGCGCGTTCGATGCCGAGCACGCGCGCGGCCTCACCGGCACCGACGGCCAGATCGAATCGCTCGCCAAGCGCTACCGCGTCGCGTACCAGATGGAGAAGCGCGACCCGAGCGGCAACTACGACGTGACGCACAGCTCGGCCGTCTACATTTTCGACACCGAAGGCCACGCGCGCCTGCTTGCCACCGACAGTGACTCGCCGGACACGATCGCCACCGATCTGCGCAGGTTGATCGAGACCGCCTCTTAATACCTCCAACTAGAACCTGGAATTCAGCATGTCCATGAAATTTAAGGCTGTAGCCGCCGCTCTCGCTTCCATCGTTGTCGTTGCGTTCAGCAGCGGCGCACAGGCCGCCGATGCGCAAGCGATCGGCGTCCAGAACGCGTGGGTCCGCTGGCTGCCGAACAACCTGCCCGCGGCCGGCTACGTGACGCTCACGAATGCGAGCGACAAGCCGATCGATCTCGTCGGCGTGACGAGCCCCGACTACGGCGACGCGATGCTGCACGAGACCGTGTCGAACGGCTCCACGCAGCAGATGGTGCACGTGGAGAAGGCGACCGTGCCCGCGCACGGTCAGCTGTCGATCTCGCCGGGCGGCTACCACTTCATGCTGATGGACGCGAAGCGCAAGATTGCTCCGGGCGACACCGTGCATCTGAAGCTGCAGTTCTCGGATGGCGAAACGCTCGACGCGCCGTTTGCCGTCAAGCCGCCTTCGCAAACCAAATAAACCGCCACTTGAACTACCCCCACGCTCACTATGGTTCGCTGTCGACCGGAGTTGGCGCTTTAGCGCTTACTCCGGTCCCATGCAAAGCGTCGACCGGAGTTGGCGCTTTAGCGCTTACTCCGGTCCCATGCAGAGCTTCGACCGGAGTTGGCGCTTTAGCGCTTACTCCGGTCCCATGCAAAGCGCCCCTCAAGGGGGCGGAACCGGCGCCCGAAGGAAGTCCCCCACCCCGCACGAAGTCCCCCGCCCCGCAGGAAGTCCCCCGCCCCGCAGGAAGTCCCCTTGGGGGATTGGGGGATTGGGGGATTGGGAGATTGGGGGACGAGAGGCATCATGAATCCGCTGTATTGGCTCAAACCGTGGGAACCGTCGCCGACGGTCGTCGTCTGCGTGTTGGTCGCGGCGGTACTCTTTGCACGCGGGGCGCCCAAAGCGCGGATGACGTTGCGGCGGCAACTGTCGTTCTGGTTCGGGCTGGTGGCGCTCTACATCGCGCTGCATACGCGGCTCGACTACTACTTCGAGCATGAGTTCTTCATGCACCGCGCGCAGCATCTCGTGCTGCATCACCTCGGGCCGTTCTTCATCGCGTGGTCGTATCCGGGCGCGGCGCTGCGCGCGGGGATTCCGTTCAGCTGGCGGCAACGCTTCATGCGTCCGGCGCTGCGGACCAAGCCGGTGCGCGTCGTGCTCGACGTGCTGTTCCATCCGGTGGTCGCCGTGGTGCTGTTCGTCGGGCTGATCTACTTCTGGCTGCTGTCACCGATTCACTTCAAGGCGATGCTCGACTGGCGGCTCTATCGCGTGATGAACTGGAGCATGGTGATCGACGGGCTGATGTTCTGGTGGCTCGTGCTCGATTCGCGGCCCGCGCCGCCTGCGCGGCTCGCGCCGGGGCGACGCATCATGATGGTCGTCGCGGCGATTCCGCCGCAAATCGTGCTCGGCGCGCTGATCTTCTTCACGCCGCGCGAGCTGTATCCGATCTACTCGATCTGCGGCCGCGCGTTCACCTGGATCAGTCCGATTCGCGATCAGCAGATCGGCGGCCTGCTGCTATGGATTCCCGGCTCGATGATGAGCGTGTTTGGCGCGCTGATCGCGCTGCGTCACTGGATGCGGCTCTCGGCACGCGAGCGCTTAAGGGAGGAGCGTTTGCGCGGCGACGGGCGCAAAGACGCGGGTGTGGCGCCGCAGCGTCCGCTGCACGCGGGCTGAGCGGCGATGAGAAGGCACACAAAGGGCGGCTTCTAGGCCGCCCTTTGGGTTTCATACCGAGCGCATCCAGACGTGCGGGATGCCGTCCTCGTCGTGGACATCGGAGCTCGGCTCGAAACCGAACGCACCATAGAACGCCTGCAGATGCGCTTGCGCATGCAGACTGATCGCCGCGTCGGGCCATTGCTTGACGATGTGCTTGAGCGCCTGCTCGAGCATCGAGCTGCCCAGGCCGATGGCGCGATACGAGGCCGTGGTCAGCACCCGACCGATGCGCACGTCGGTTTCTTTCTCGTCGGGCAGCAACACGCGCAGATAACCGGCAAGCGGCTTGTCGCTAGCGCTGCTGTCGTAAGCAAACAGGTGCCACGCATTCGCGTCCTGCCCGTCGATATCGCCGTAGACACAGTTCTGCTCGACGACGAAGACCGCGCTGCGCGCGGCGAGCATGTCGTAGACCTCGTTGGGATTCAGTTCGGAGAACGGCTTCCAGTGCCATTCGATCTCGACGGACGGAGTGGGTTTCGATTCGGTCATGATGGAGTGGGATTACGCAGAAGGCGCGTACAGAATTGCTCAGTGCGACGATTATGCCGCCATGCGGCAGCAAAGGCCATGCGGAGCCATCCAGCGGGACATGCCTGAGCGTCCCGTTGCCGAACGGGCGATCTATTCAATCGATGTGCGAACCGTCAAAGCGTTCTCGCAGTTACCTCACGGGCTCTGCAACAGCAGAAATTGACCGCTGCCTTTAGCGACTGGTCGACGGAATCGTTCAAGCGCAGCACTGAATAGCGGCGAAAAAACAAAAGCCCAGTCACGAGGACTGGGCTTTTTCATCTGGAGGCGCGAGCCGGAGTCGAACCGGCCTACACGGCTTTGCAGGCCGCTGCATAACCGCTTTGCTATCGCGCCATAAGCGGACTGCCTAACCGTCGCGATCCATCACGCGTTGCAACGATTCGCAGATTGATACGTTTAGCCGACTGGCCAACCAAACAAAAAGGGAAGCGTTGCTTCCCCGTATGTCTGGAGCGGGAGACGAGTCTCGAACTCGCGACCTCAACCTTGGCAAGGTTGCGCTCTACCAACTGAGCTACTCCCGCGTGGTCCTGCATGCGCAGCGCATTGCCTGGTTCATGCCGACAATACTTCAACAAAACGCCGCTTCAAATCTGGAGCGGGAGACGAGTCTCGAACTCGCGACCTCAACCTTGGCAAGGTTGCGCTCTACCAACTGAGCTACTCCCGCGTTTTGCTGCTTCTTACCTCATCTGCGACTTCATCTGCCGATCAGAACCTGCTCGCATCGGAGAAACGAGATTATGTATAAGCCGCTGAAACGTGTCAACCCCTTCTGGCTAACTATTTGCGGCAAGCGCACTAGATACTATGGAAGGGCCTGTTCACGCTGATAACGGGCTTGCGATGGCCCCTACAGGATGCCGCCACGCTCGCGGATCTGCGGCCACGCGAGCTTCATGTAGTACAGCATCGACCAGATCGTCAGCACGGTCGCGAGATAAATGAGCCACAGGCCCCACACGCGCGTGTCCATCACGAACGCGCCGAGCGGCAGCGGCCCGTAGTAGAGCAGCATCGGAATCGCCACCATCTGGCACGCCGTCTTGAACTTGCCCAACTGATTCACGGCGACGCTCTTCGACGCGCCGATCTGCGCCATCCATTCGCGCAGCGCCGAAATCGCGATCTCGCGGCCCACGATCACCAGCGCGATCGCCGATTCGATCCGCGCCAATTGCACGAGGATGAGAAGCGCTGCCGTCACCATCAGCTTGTCGGCGACCGGGTCGAGGAACGCGCCGAACGCCGACGTCTGATTCCACTTGCGCGCGAGGTGACCGTCGAACCAGTCAGTCAGCGCGGCGAGCACGAAGATCGTTGTCGCTGCGATATTGCGGTGCAGGGGGCTCATCATGATGTCCGGCAGATAAAACACGCCGACGATGAGCGGAATCAGCACAATTCGCAGCCACGTCAGGAAGATCGGAATGTTGAACGGCATGGGCTAACGCTGCGCAAAAATGGGGGACAAGGAGGTGTCATTGTGCCGTGTCGCCGAAGGTGCCACAAGCCAAGCGGCTCGCGGCCCCGGTGCGGCACGGCAGGCGGGTTAGACACGGGCTCAATGAAGCTGCCGATAGATCTGTTCGGCGAGCGACCGCGAAATGCCCTCGACGCTCGCCAGATCGTCGACACTCGCCGCCACGACGCCACGCAACCCACCGAAGCGCGCCAGCAGCCGTTGACGCCGTTTCGCGCCGACGCCTTCGAGCTCTTCGAGACGCGACGTCTGCCGCGCCTTCGCGCGCTTCGCTCGCATCCCGGTGATCGCGAATCGGTGCGCCTCATCGCGGATCTGCGCGACGAGCATCAGCGCGGCGCTTTCCTTGCCGAGCTCGAGCGGCGTGCGGCCATCGGCGAAGATCAGCGTCTCGAGGCCGACCTTGCGGCCCTCGCCCTTCGCGACGCCGACCAGCATGCCGCAGTCGAGACCCAGCTCGGTGAAAACTTGACGCGCGATTTCGACTTGCCCTTTGCCGCCGTCGATCAACACGATGGTCGGCAAGAGACCGCCGGCCGCGACGGGCTCGGCCGCAACGGCTGCCGCGTTCGGATCGGCGGCCGCATCCGGTTGCAGCGCCGCCGCTTCATCGGCCGCATTCTGCGCAGCCTGCGCGACCATCTTCTCGTAGCGGCGCGTGAGGACTTGGCGCATCGCCGCGTAATCGTCACCTGGCGTGATCCCGGTGATGTTGTAGCGGCGGTATTCGCCCGACTGCATCTTGTGATGGTGATAGACCACGCACGACGCCTGCGTGGCCTCGCCCATCGTGTGGCTGATGTCGAAGCACTCGACGCGTAAATGCGCGAGATCCTCGCCTTCGAGCCCTAGGGTATCGGCGAGCGCACGCGTGCGCGCCTGTTGCGAGCCTTGCTCGGAGAGCAAACGCGCGAGCGCGAGCCGCGCGTTCTGTTCGGCCATGCCGAGCCACACGCGCTTTTGCCCCTGCGGCTGGCGCAGCACCGAGACCTTGTGCCCCGCCTGCTCGGTCAAGAGCTCGACCAACTCGCGATTCGCCGGCGCGTGGCTCACGACCAGCACTGGCGGCACGCGGTTGCCGAGATAGTGCTGCGCGATGAACGCATCGAGCACTTCGCTTTCGATGCCGGCTTCGCGCGAGCGCAAAGCCGGCTCGGCGTCATCGGCATCGGCGTCTGTTTCGGACGGCAGCTCTTGTGCGACGGCAAGCGGGTCCGGCACGTCATTCGGGTCGTCGGAAGACTTCGGCGCGCCCGCGCGCCGCTCGGCCTTCGCGGCATCGATTGCGATCGCAGCGGCGTCATCGGCCGGCGCTGCAACACCCTCTTCCGCCACGCCGAGCCCCCCTTCCGCTTCCGTCAGCGCGCTCTCGACATGCGCAGGGAAATACGCCTTGTCACCCAGATGCCGGCCGCCGCGCACCATCGCGAGATTCACGCAGACGCGCCCGCCCAGCGCGACGACCGCGAGAATATCGGCGTCGCTGTCGCCGCCCACCTCGATCGCCTGCTGATGCAGCACCGTCGACAGCGAGCTCATCTGATTGCGCACCGCTGCCGCCTGCTCGAACTTCAACTCGCCGGCAAGCGCGTGCATCTTCTCTTCGAGCTCCTTCATGACTTCGGTCTGCCTGCCGAGCAGAAAGCGCGATGCGTTCGAGACGTCGCGCGCGTAGTCCTCTTCGCTGACCGCGCCGACACACGGGGCCGTGCAGCGGCCGATCTGATGCAGCAGGCACGGCCGCGTACGGTTGTTGAACACGGAGTCTTCGCAGGTGCGCAACTGGAACACGCGCTGCAGGATCTGAATGCTCTCGCGCACCGCCCATGCGCTCGGGAACGGCCCGAAGTACTGGTTCTTCTTGTCGACCGCGCCCCTGTAGTACGCCATGCGCGGAAACGAGTGCGCGGTCAGCTTCAGATACGGGTACGACTTGTCGTCTCGAAACAGGATGTTGTAGCGCGGCGTCAGCGCCTTGATCAGATTGTTCTCGAGCAGCAGCGCCTCGGCTTCGGAGCGCGTCACGGTCGTCTCGATGCGCGCGATGCGCGTGACCATCATCGCGATGCGCGGCGACAGCTGCGTCTTCGTGAAATAGCTCGATACGCGCTTTTTCAGGTCGCGCGCCTTGCCGACGTACAGCACGGCGCCTTGCCCGTCGTAATAGCGATAGACGCCCGGCAAATGCGGCAACTGCGCGAGGATTTTCTTCGGTTCGAAGGCGGGTTCGAGAGCGTCGGTATCGGTCATGCAGAGTTCGGACAGTGCGTCGCGCAGTCAGGCGCCGGGGCAATTCGCGAGAGTCTCGCAAGCGCGGAGTCGCCACGCGTGTGCTTTAGAATCGCCAGTTTAGAACATTCCGCATGCGACCGAAGCGCACCACGTTCGGGCGCAACCGCCATGCCCGCTCATCCACCTTCCTCCCATTCCCGGCGCGAGTCCGCGCGCGCTCCGGCGCAAGCCGATGACCGCATCGCGTGCGACATTTTCTGCGCGGTCGTCGACAATTTCGGCGATATCGGCGTGTGCTGGCGTCTCGCGCGGCAGCTCGCGGCCGAACACGGCTGGCAGGTGCGCGTGTTCGTCGACGATCTGCACGCGTTCCAGCGGCTGTGCCACGCGATCGACGTCGATCTGGCCCGGCAGACCGTCGAGGGCATCGCGATCGAGCATTGGCACGAGCCGGCGCACGCCGGCGATACGCTCGAAGTCGCGGACGTCGTGATCGAAGCATTCGCCTGCGAGTTGCCGCCTGCCTACATCGCCGCGATGGCGCGCCGCGAGCGCGCTCCGATCTGGATCAATCTGGAGTACCTGAGCGGCGAGGACTGGATCGCGGATTTCCATCTGCGCCCCTCGCCGCATCCGCGTTATCCGCTGACCAAGACCTTTTTCTTCCCCGGCCTCGGCGCAGGCACAGGCGGCGTGTTGAAGGAACGCAGTCTGGATGCCGCACGAGAGGCGTTCGAATCGTCACGCGAGGCGCGCGACGCCTGGTGGCGAAACGCCACGGGAGGACCGCCGCCGGAACCCGGGGCGACCGTCGTGTCGCTCTTTGCGTATGAAAATCCCGCCGTCGACGCGCTGCTCGAACAGTGGCGCGACCAAGCGGAACCGACCTGTCTGCTTGTGCCCGAAGGGCGTATCTCGAGCACGGTCGGGCGTTTCTTCGGCCTGCCGTCGTTCAGCGCGGGCGCTCACGCGGCACGCGGCAGCCTGCGCGCGCATGCGCTCGCGTTCACCGAACAGCCGGCCTACGACGCGCTCTTGTGGGCGAGCCACGTCAACTTCGTGCGCGGCGAGGATTCGTTCGTGCGTGCGCAATGGGCGCGGCGTCCGTTCGTCTGGCAGATCTATCCGCAAGCGGACAACGTGCACCTGCAGAAGCTCGACGCCGCCCTCGCCCACTGCACCGCCACGCTCCCCAAGGCCGCGCGCATTTCGATGGAGCGCTTCTGGCACGCATGGAACGGCGGCGGCGAGCCGGATTGGTCCGATTATTGGCGGCATCGCACCGAATTTGAGACGCGGGCGGCGGCTTGGGCGCACGAACTGGCCGCCGTCGGCGACCTTGCCGGAAATCTGGCTAAATTCGCAAAAACTCAGTTAAAATAAGCGGTTATCCAACGGCCTGCAATGTACTTTGGCGCCCTGCGCATCGATGCCGTTGAGCAACATTGACTTTAAATTCGCACAGGACAGTTTTATGAAGATCGCTCAGGAACTCCGCACCGGCAACGTCGTGATGATCGGCAACGACGCAATGGTCGTGCAGAAGGCCGAATACAACAAATCGGGCCGCAACTCCGCCGTCGTCAAGATGAAGTTCAAGAACCTGTTGACCGGCGCCGGCATGGAAACGGTCTACAAGGCCGATGATAAATTCGACGTCGTCGTGCTCGACCGCAAGGAAGTCAGCTACTCGTACTTCGCCGACCCGATGTACGTGTTCATGGACGCCGACTACAACCAGTACGAAGTCGAAAGCGAGATGATGGGCGACGCGCTCCACTACCTCGAAGAAGGCATGGCTTGCGAAGTCGTGTTCTACAACGACAAGGCGATCTCGGTCGAACTGCCCACCACGCTCGTGCGCGAAATCATCTACACGGAGCCGGCGGTCAAGGGCGACACGTCGTCGGGCAAGGTACTCAAGAACGCAAAGATCAACACCGGCTTTGAACTGCAAGTGCCGCTTTTCTGCAACATCGGCGACAAGATCGAAATCGACACGCGCACGCACGAATATCGCAGCCGCGCCTAAGCTGGACGGTCTATTCCAGGCAGTCCGGCCGCACCGTTAGCGGTCAGAGCGAAAAGCGCCCCGAGGGGGCGCTTTTTCTTTTTAGTGCGAGTCGTGTATGTTCTAAGAAAACTTTACCGGGCCGCCCCCTCCAAATTGCCTATCCGATCGCGTCGAGAGCGCAACATTCGGATACAAATCATTGTTCTATATAGTTATTTTCTTATGGCACGCTATATGCTGAAGTAACTTTCGTCGCCCCATTCATCTCAAAAATAGGACGGCCGGTAGCATGCTTATGCTGCTTGGCTCTACACAACGCCCGCGAGACGCATCGGACCGACGGCCGAGAGCGGGTTATCGACCATTTGATTGATTGCGCCAGCCATGCCACACGCCCTGATTGTCGAAGACGATCCCAATAGCCTGTCAGGCCTCTCCGCGATCGTTGCCGCCGACGGCTTTTCCGTCGATACCGCAACTTCGCTCGCCGAAGCCAGGGCTGCATTGACGCGCTTCATTCCCGACGTCGTACTCGTTGACTTGAACCTGCCCGATGGCGGCGGTCTAGACCTGCTGCAGAATCTCCCATCGCAGCCGCCGGACGGCACCCTGCCCGTCATCGTGATGACCGGCAACGCGACGGTCGAAAGCGCGATCGAGGGCCTGCGCCACGGGATCTGGGACTACTTGCTCAAGCCGGTCAACATTCCGCGCCTGCGCAGCCTGCTCGCGCGCATTCCGCGCCCGTATGAGCTGACCGAGGAAGTGCAGACGCTGCGCGCGACGTTGCGCCGGCTTGGCCATTTCGGACCGATGATTGGGCGCAGCGACGCGATCCAGCACGTCTACGACCGGATCGAGCACACGGCGCCGACCGAGAGCGCCGTGCTGATCTACGGCGAAGCGGGCACGGGCAAGGAAATCGCGGCCCGCACGCTGCACGAGATGAGCCGCCGCCGCAAAGGTCCGTTCGTCTCGTTCGACTGCCGCTCGTTCGCGCACGACATCAACGGCAGCCGCTCGGCCGACAGTATCCTGTTCGGTCACGAGCACGGCGCCTTCGCGGGCGCGGAGCGCCGCGAGCCCGGCCTCTTCGAGCAGGCAGGCGGCGGCACGCTCTTTCTCGACGAGATCACCGAGTTGCCGCTCGCGCAGCAAGAAGCGCTGCTGAGCGCGCTCGATTCGCAGACGTTCATGCGCGTCGGCGGAACGAACCAGGTAGTCACGGATTTCCGGCTCATCGCGGCGACCCGCCGGCCGGTGCGCGAAGCGGTGGCCGACGGCACGCTGCGTGAAGACCTTTGGCTGCGGCTCGACGCGTCGTCGATCGCACTGCCGCCGCTGCGCGAGCGCGGCGAAGACACCGTGCTGTTCGCCGAAGTGCTCGTCGACGATCTGAATCGTGAAGTCAACGCAAGCGGCTTTGCGACCGTGAACAAGCACATCGGTCCGAACCTGATTCGCGAGTGCCTTTCGTATGACTGGCCGGGCAATGTCCGCGAGCTGCATGAGCGCGTGCGGCGCGCGTACAACGCGTCGGGCGAAGTGATCGAAACGCTGCGGGCAGACGAGGCCAGCGCCGCGGGCGGCCGCCGCTTGAACGGCGGCAGCGTGCAGGTGACGGTGGGGACGCCGCTCGCCGATGTCGAAGACCTGCTGATTCGCGCGACGCTCGACGCGGTCGGCGGCACGCGGCATCGCGCGGCGACGCTGCTTGGCATCAGCCCGAAGACGCTCTACAACAAGCTGCAGCGGATGAAACTGTCTTGACGGCACAGCACGCCGCCGAGCTGCGCCACCACCGCTCCCTCTAGCTTCTAGCTGGCCAAGCACAGACGCCGCCTCGAAAGGGCGGCGTCTTCATTTCAGTGCTGCGCGTTAGGCAAACGCGTTGCGCAACAATGCCTGCGCCTGCACGTACTCGGGCTGGCCGACGAGCTTGTCCCAGCTCAGTGCCTTGCCACGCGGCCGCATGCGCTTCAGGCGCCGCAGCGACTCCTTCGACGGCTCATAACGCAACTCGTTGAGCACCTGCTCGGCCGCGTTCGGCTGATTGCAGACGAGCACCATATCGCAGCCGGCTGCGAGCGCCGCCGTTGCCGCCTCGGTCAACGTGCCGCCTTCGCGCGCCGCTTCCATCGACAGATCGTCGCTGAAAATCGCGCCCGTGAAGCGCAGCTTGCCGCGCAGGATTTCCTGCAGCCACACGCGCGAGAAGCCGGCCGGCTTCGCGTCCACCTGCGTATAGATCACGTGAGCCGGGATCACTGAGGCGAGCGACATCCCGAGCCAATCGTACGGCGCGACATCGTCGCGCAGGATCTCTTCGAGCGTGCGATCGTCGGTCGGCAGCGCGACGTGCGAATCGGCCGCCGCAAAACCGTGTCCCGGAAAATGCTTGCCGCAATTGGCCATTCCCGCGAGCGAGAGACCGTGAGCCAAGCTCTTCGCCAGCATCGTGACGACGCGCGCATCGCGATGAAACGCCCGGTCGCCGATCACTTTCGAATGACCGTGGTTCAAATCGAGCACCGGCGTGAAGCTCATGTCGATGCCGCACGCACGCAGCTCCGACGCCAGAACGTAGCCCACCGCCGTCGCCACCTTCGTCGCGTAGAGCACGTCCTTGTCCCACAGCTCGCCGAGCTTGCCCATCGCCGGCAGCGCCGTAAACCCACCCGTGCGGAAGCGCTGCACGCGGCCGCCTTCGTGATCGACGGCGATCAGGATGTCCTCGCGCACATCGCGAATCGCGTCGGTCAACGCGACGAGCTGCGCGCGGTTTTCGTAGTGGCGCGAAAACAGGATCACGCCACCCGTCATCGGATGCGCGATGCGTCGCATGTCGTCGGCGGTAAGAGTGGTGCCGAGCACGTCGAGCATCACCGGTCCGAGGGAGTTTTTCATGGGATCAACGTAGAAATTGGAAGGAGACGGCCTGGGCCATCACGGCCTAGGCCGTCTCGGCCGTTTCGGCGATTACGAAGGACACCGCGTAGTCACGCTCGTCGCTGACCGTCACGCGCGCGGTAATGCGGCGCTCGGCGAGCCAGTCCGCCAGCTCGCCCGATGCGACGACGATGGGCTTGCCGCTCGGCTCGTTCAGCGTCTGCAATGCGCGCCATGTCATCGGCCAGCGCATGCCGAGGCCGATCGCTTTCGAAAACGCTTCTTTCGCGGAGAAGCGCGTCGCGAGAAAAGCAAGGCCGCGCACTTCCGAGCGCGCGTTGCGGGCGTGATAGACACGCAATTCGTCGGGGCCGAGCACCTTCTCGGCAAACCGCCCCTGCGTGCGTTTCATCACCGCCGCAACGCGGCTTACCTGAACGATATCCGTGCCGATGCCGTAGATCGCCATGCGCACACTCGACGTCATTGCATGGCGGCGAGACGCGCCGCGACCATGATCGCCTTCATCTCGCGCACCGCGTTCTCCCAGCCCGCGAAGATGCCGTGCGCAACGATCGCGTGACCGATGTTCAGCTCGACGATGCCTTCGATGGCGGCGATCTGCTGCACGTTCGTGTAGTGCAGGCCGTGCCCCGCGTTGACTTTGAGCCCAAGCGATGCGCCGAATTCGACGCCGCGCACGATCCGCTCGTATTCGCTCTGCTGCTCGGCCTGATCGCGCGCCTCGGCATAGCGGCCCGTATGCAATTCGATGACGGGCGCCCCGGCTTCGTGAGCGGCGCGGATCTGGGCCTCGTCCGGGTCGATGAAGAGCGACACGCGCGAGCCGGCATCGGCGAGCTGGCGGCAAGCCGCACGCACCGACTCGAAGTGCCCGGCGACGTCGAGACCGCCTTCGGTCGTCAATTCCTGGCGCTTTTCCGGCACGAGACACACGTCATGCGGACGCACTTCGCAAGCGATATCGAGCATCTCCTGCGTGATCGCGCATTCGAGGTTCATGCGCGTCTTCAGTTGCGTGCGCAACGATCGAACGTCGGCGTCGACGATATGCCGGCGGTCTTCGCGCAGGTGCAGCGTGATCGCGTCGGCGCCGGCCTCTTCCGCGAGCAGCGCGGCGCGGATCGGATCCGGATACGACGTGCCTCGCGCGTTGCGCAGCGTGGCGACGTGATCGATGTTCACGCCGAGGTCGATCACATCTGGAGACGTAAGAAAGAAGCTCATAGGTTCTGCAAATCGATCAGGATCTGGCGGGTGGCAAGCGGCGTTCCGCCAAGATAGGTGTTGAGCAAAAAGCGCATCAGCGTCTTGCTTTGCGCGACGGTCTGCGCACGATGGTAATCGTCCTGCTCCATATCGAGCAATGTTTGCCCCGAGACGACCGGCCAATGCGCGGGCCATTGCAAGGCCAAATCGCCGCTCGCATCGCGCACGCCCCGCTCCGGGTCGAACACGTACTTGCCGTCGGGCACCACGGCCTTGCGAGCGACCGTGCGATCGAGTGCCATGGCATAGCCGGTTTCGCGCAAGAGCACGCGCTCGAACGAGCGCAGCACCTGCACGGGCGGCTCATCGTGGGCAAGCCGGGTCAGCGTGACGATGTAATGATGGAACAGTTGCGGATGCGGATCTTCGCGCGCGCAGAATTTGACGAGCAATTCGTTGACGTAGAAGCCGCACAAAAGCGCATCGCCGGTCAGCGGCAGCATGCCGCCGACCCACTCCGCGCCCGTCAGCGTACGCATTTCCGATTTGCCCGACCACGACATCGCGAGCGGCTGGAAGGTCTGGAGCACGCCGCGCAGCGCGGAATGCGGGCGCTTCGCACCTTTTGCGACGAGCGCGAGCCGACCGTGGTCGCGCGACAAGACATCGATGATGAGACTCGTCTCGCGATACGGATAGCTGTGCAGCACGAATGCCGGCTGCTCGGCGATGCGGAATTCGGAGGTCCGCGGCGCGCGCTTCGGCTTCGTGCTTGCCGATTCGGGTGGCGCCGCGGCGTCGGTATCGGTTTCGCCGCCCGTGCCGCCCGCGTCATCCGCGTGTTGCGTCATCCACGCGTCATTCGTACCCATAGGCGCGTAGTCCGGCTTCGTTGTCGGCCCAACCGCTCTTCACCTTGATGAAGGTTTCCAGGTACACCGGGCCGTCGAACAGCTTTTCCATGTCTAGGCGCGCCTCCGTGCTGATCTGCTTCAGCTTGGCGCCCTTCTGGCCGATGATCATTGCCTTGTGCGTATCGCGATCGACGAGGATGGTCGCAAACACGCGCCGCAGGC
>DATGHJ010000229.1:0-7567 GCA_035308085.1 Trinickia sp.
GACAACATTGGTCTCGTCTTCACGAATCTCACATCGGGCAAGCGCGCGTTCTACGCACCGGGAATCGGCGTCATCGAGCCGCAGGTGCTGAACGCCATGCGAAGCGCGCAACTGCTGCTCGTCGACGGCACGATGTGGACCGACGACGAGATGATCCGCCTCGGCATTTCGCAGAAGCACGCGACGGAGATGGGCCATCTGCCGCAAAGCGGTCCGGGCGGCATGATCGAAGTGCTCGATTCGATCGAGCGCGCCGGCGTGCGCAAGGTGCTGGTCCATATCAACAACACGAATCCGATCCTCGTCGATGACGGCCCCGAGCGCCGGACGCTGTCGGAGCACGGTATCGAAGTCGGGTACGACGGAATGGCCTTCGATCTATGAGCGCCCAAGCCGAAACGGCAAAGCCGTGGACGCGCGACGAATTCGAAGCGCAGTTGCGCGCAAAGGGCGCTGGGTATCACATCCACCATCCGTTCAACGTGAAGATGACGGCAGGCGGCTGCTCGCGCGAGCAGATTCGCGGGTGGGTCGCGAACCGCTTTTATTATCAGATCAATATCCCGCTCAAAGACGCCGCGATTCTGTCGAATTGTCCTGATCGCGAGACGCGCCGGCGCTGGGTGCTGCGCATCCTCGATCACGACGGCCACGGCGGCGACGAAGGCGGCATCGAAGCATGGGAACGCTTGGGAGACGCGGTCGGCCTGCCGCGCGACACACTGCGAACGCTAAGGCTCGTCGCGCCCGGCGTGCGCTTCGCCGTCGATGCCTACGTGAACTTTGCCCGCCGCGCGCCTTGGCAGGAAGCGGTGTGTTCGTCGCTCACCGAGATGTTCGCGCCGCAGATTCATCGCGACCGGCTCGCGACATGGCCCGAGCACTATCCGTGGATCGACGCGGGCGGCCTCGCGTATTTCCGTTCGCGCGTGGCGCTCGCCGAGCGCGACGTCGAACACGGGCTCGAAGTGACGCTGAATCATTTCACGCGACGCGATCAACAGGAACGCGCGCTGGAGATCCTGCAGTTCAAGCTCGATATTCTGTGGACGATGCTCGACTCGATCGAAAAGGCGTTTCCGTGATGAACGATGCCGCTCGCCCGCCGCAGCAAGCCGACACCGCGTGTCTCGCGATCAAGGCGCTGTTCCGCTTGCAATGGGAGCCGGCGCAGGACGCGTACGTGCTGCTCTATCCGGAAGGGATGGTGAAGCTGAATCAAAGCGCGGCGGAGATCTTGAAACGCTGCGACGGCACGCGCGATCTCGATACGCTGATCGCCGATCTCGAACGCGCGTTCAATACGACCGGCATCGGTGCAGAGGTCCGCGCGTTCGTCGCCGATGCGCTGACGCATGGATGGCTGGAGCGGCGCGCATGACAGGGACCCACTCTACGTCAACCGCAACGACCAGCGAACGAGCGACCGGCTCGAAGCCGACAATCGCGCCGCCGCTATGGCTGCTCG
Source organism: Trinickia sp. (assembly GCA_035308085.1). Taxonomy (GTDB): domain Bacteria; phylum Pseudomonadota; class Gammaproteobacteria; order Burkholderiales; family Burkholderiaceae; genus Trinickia_A. Next base: position 1,469 of record DATGHJ010000229.1, read on the forward strand.
CGGAGCTGACTTACCGCTGCCCGCTGCATTGCGTGTTCTGCTACAACCCGGTCGACTACCCGGAGCACCACCGCGAACTCGACACCCACGAGTGGCTCGACGTGCTCAGGCAAGCGCGCGCGCTCGGCGCCGCGCAACTTGGTTTTTCGGGCGGCGAACCGCTCGTGCGCGAGGACCTCGAAGTGCTCGTCGGCGAGGCGCGCGCGCTCGGCTTCTATACGAACCTGATCACCTCCGGCGTCGGACTCACCAACACGCGCCTCGGCCACTTGAAAGCGGCCGGGCTCGACCACATCCAATTGTCGTTCCAGGACTCGACGCAAGCGCTCAACGATTTCCTGAGCAGCACACGCACCTTCGATCTCAAGAAACGCACCGCCGCATCGATCAAGCAGCACGGCTTCCCGATGGTGATGAATTGCGTGCTGCACCGCTACAACCTTCCGCACGTCGCGACGATCATCGACATGGCCCTCGCCATGGGCGCCGAATACCTCGAACTGGCGAACACCCAGTACTACGGCTGGGCGCAAGCCAACCGCGCGCATCTGCTGCCGACGCGCGAGCAAGTCACCGAGGCGCAAGCCGTGGTCGAGCGCTATCGCAACACGATCGGCGACGCGTGCAAGATCTTCTTCGTCGTGCCCGACTACTTCGAGCGCCGGCCGAAACGCTGCATGAACGGCTGGGGCGCCGTGTTCCTCGGCATCGCGCCGGACGGCGCCGCGCTACCCTGCCACGCGGCGCGCGGGCTGCCGGGGCTGACCTTCCCGAACGTGAGATCGTCGTCGCTGCGCGAGATCTGGTACGACAGCGAGGCGTTCAACCGCTATCGCGGCTTCGAATGGATGAAGGAACCGTGCCGCAGTTGCGACGAGAAAACGCGCGACCTCGGCGGGTGCCGCTGCCAGGCGTACTTGCTGACGGGCGACGCGGCCAGCGCGGACCCCGTCTGCGACAAGTCGCCGATGCATGGCGAAGTCGTCGAGGCGGTGCGTTTCGCGGCCGCCGCGGGCGATCCTCGTGAGCAGCCGATCCTGTTTCGCAACGACGCCAACTCGCGAACGCTCACGGGGGCGTCGCGCACAAAAGCCGCACGACAATAACCTGCGCAGGCCCGCAGGCCATTCGGGCGAGGGGAGGATCGATGACGCACCGCCGCCGTCGAAAACACCGGATCGGGCGCGGCGTCCGCCTGTCCGCTTTTCTGGGCAGCGTGCTCGTCAACTTGCCGGCCGCCGCTTGGGCGCAGGCGGAACCGCCCCCCGCCACACCGCCCTCCGGAGCGCCGGCCCCCGGATCGCCGGCCGCCGAAATCACGCTCGCCCCCGTTATCGTGATCGGCACGACGCCGCTGCTCGGCATCGGCACGCCGCTATCGCTGGTGCCCGCGAACGTGCAGACGGTACGAGCGCAAGACCTCGAACACCAGCACCGCAGCACGCTCACCGACTTCCTCGAAAAGAACCTGCCGAGCGTCGACATCAACGAGGCGCAAGGCAATCCGTATCAGGTCGACATCAACTACCGCGGCTTCACCGCCTCGCCGCTCGTGGGCACGCCGCAAGGCATCTCGGTGTTCATGGACGGCGTGCGGATCAACGAGCCGTTCGGCGACGTCGTGAACTGGGACCTGATTCCGCAGCAAGCCATCGAAACGATCCAGTTGATCCCCGGCTCGAACCCGACCTTCGGCCTGAACACGCTCGGCGGCGCGATCGCGATCTCGACCAAGGATGGCAAGAAAGACCCAGGCGGCGAGGCCGAGGTCACAGGCGGTTCATGGGGCCGCAAAACCGCGCAAATCGAGCAAGGCGGCACGCTCGGCCAGCACCTCGACTACTACGTGACCGGCGATGCCGCCAACGACGACGGCTGGGCCGACCACAATTCGAGCCGCGTGCGCCAGGGCTTCGGCAAGCTGCGCTACACCGACGCCGACTCGACGTTCTCGCTCTCCGCCGGCGGCGCCGACAACGACTTGCAAGGCACGCAGACGATCCCGCGCTCGTTCCTCGACAACTTCCGGCAGGCCTACACCTTCCCCGACCAGAACGAAAACAGCGCCGGCTACGTGACGCTCTCCGGCGACCACTATTTCAACGATCACGTCGAACTCTCCGGCAACGTCTATTTCCGGCGCTTCGTCAACACGAACATCAGCAGCAACAACAACACCGATTTCGGACAAGTCCTGCCCGACGGCTCGATCGACATGCTCGAAGGCACCAACGTCAAATCCTCGATCGATACCGACAGCTACGGCGCGAGCCTGCAACTGACGCTGCTCGGCAAGCTCGGCGGCTTGGAGAACCAGTTCGTCGCGGGCATGGCCGCCGATTTCGCGAACTCCCACTACACGCAATCGTCGCAGGACGCGACCTTCACCGCGTCGCGCGCGACGATCGGCATCGGCGATTTCGAGCAGCAAGTCGACGCGAAAACGCGTGACGCCAACCTCGGGCTCTACCTGCAAGACACGCTATCGCTGACGAAACACTGGACGCTGACGCTCGCCGGCCGCTACGACTGGGCCAAGGCCGACATCGGCGACGAAAGCGGCCTGCAGCCGCTTCTGAACGGCAGCCACGTGTTTTCGCGCTTTAATCCGGCGATCGGCCTGAACTGGAACCCAACGCCCGGCTTCACCGCCTACGCGACGTACAACGAGGGCATGCGCTCGCCGACCGCCATCGAATTGACCTGCGCCGATCCGGCCGCACCATGCTCGCTGCCGAACGATTTCCTCGCGGACCCGGCGCTCAAGGCCGTCGTCTCGAAGACGTTCGAAGTGGGCGCGCGCGGCAAGATCGGCAGCGCGACGACGTGGAGCGCCGCCGTCTACAGCACGACGCTTTTCAACGACATCGAGTTCACCAGCACACCCACCATCACGCAGGGATTCTTTCAAAACGTCGGAAACACCCGGCGCCAAGGAATCGAGCTTTCGGAGCACACACAACTCGGGCCGCTCGGCGTCACCGCGAACTACAGCTACGTCGACGCGACCTACCGCTCGACCTGGGTCGAAAGCAGCCCGAGCAACTCGAGCGCGGACGCCAACGGCAACATCACCGTCAAGCCGGGCGACCACATTCCCGGCATTCCGGCGAACACCGTCAAACTCAGGCTCGACTATGCGGCGACGCCGAAGTGGGACATCGGCACGAACCTGACCTACCGCGGCAGCATTTACGCGCGTGGAGACGAAGACAACGCGGACGTGAACGGCAAGATCGCGGGCTACTTCCTGATCGATCTCGATACGACCTACCAGGTCACGAAGCAATTGCAGGTGTTCGCGACAGTGTCGAACCTGCTCGACAAGCGCTACGCGAGCTTCGGCGTGCTCGGGCAAAACTTCTTCAACGGACCGAACCACACGTTCGACGGCTTTGCGCCCGTCAACGAGCAGTTCGTCGGGCCCGGCGCGCCGAGAGGCGTGTGGCTGGGGATGCGCTACGCGTGGCGGTAACGGCGCTGCCACGCACAGCAAAATTCAAGGCGACTCAATCGAAACTCGCGTTTGCCAATCGGCTCAGGCACTCAGCGCTGCGTGCTGAGCGGCCTTTCGAACGACGTCGCGCCCCACGCGGCGACGGTATCGCTGACCCACGCCGGATCGTCGTGCGGCAGATCGTGCCCTGCCCATGGATGCTCGATGTGCGTCGCCTGCCAGGCGGTCGCGAGCTTTCGCGAGCAAGCGGGGTCGACCAGCTGGTCTTCCCGCGACGACAGCACGAGCGTCGGACAGCGCGGCGCATGCGGCGCCGCCTGAAAGCGCGCGGCGGCCCAAAGCTGACGCATCGCATTCGCGCGGCTGACAGGCGCGCTGCGATAGATCTCGGTCCACGCGGCCAAGTCCGCCTCGCGCGTGTCGCGCCGGTTGCAGGTGAGGTTGTGAATCGCGGCTTCGGCGTCACGCCGGTCGCGCCAGCGCCACGCCGCGCACAGCAACTCCATCCACGCGCTCGGGCGCAGACGTTCGGTCGGCCCGGAAAAAGGCCGCATGCTCGTGTTGATGAGCGCAAGGCACTCGATATCCTTCGGCGCGCGTTGCGCCCACGCCGCCGCGACCATCGCGCCGAGCGACATCGCCATCACGCGGTAAGGCGGCGCATAGCCGAGGCGGGCGACGTCGGCCTTCACGAAATCGACCATCTCCGGCACGCTTGCCGGCGCTCGCACGCCCGAGTGAACGCCGTTGCCCGGCAAATCGGCGAGTACCACCGTGCCTTCGATGCCGCTCGCGACAAGCTTGTCGGGAAGTGCCGCCCAGTGCCGCGCTTCGCGGGTCAGGCCGCGCAGAAGGATCCAGGTCGTCATGCGCCGCGCGCCCCGTACCAGTGATCGTTGGCGCGCTGCAGCAGCTGATGGCGCGTGGCCCCTTGCGGCAGCCAGCGCGGCGCGGCAAACGCGGCGCGGCCGAGGAAATCGAACAGATTCACGTGCCGGCGCAGCACGCGTTCCGTGCGGTGCGCCTTGATCGGATTGAACATGCCTTCGCGTTTGAAGATCTGGACGGGGTTCTTCTTGATCCACAGCCACGAGCCGAGCTCGAGCGTCATCGGCAGGAAGATGTTCGGCGCGCGCGTGCGGTCGTACGCGCAATCCCACAGGTCGCCGTGCGCGAGGTATTGATGGCTTTGCGGCTCGAACGCGTAGCCGTGGTGCGGATGGGCGCATTCGAACATCGTCTTCAGCGCGAACATTTCCGGCAGGTGAGCCATGTGTTTTTTCGATTTCGCGTAGGGAAACCAGATGCTGTCGCGAAAGCCGTAGCCCGAGTGGCAATCGAGCGCGAAGCTGAGCGGCCGCGACATCAATTCCTCTTCGACCACGCGCAACAGCGACGCGGCCTCCACTTCCATCGGCGCGCCGTCCTTGCCGCGATACCACGGCAGCCACGACCCGATGCGCTGGCCGCCGGCCAGAAACGGCACGCGCCCCTCGGCGTTCTGCGGCGCGTTGCGCATGAGGTCGACGCCGTTCGGGTTCGCGCGGGTCATCGCCCACATGCCGCCCGGATTCACGATCGGCATGAAGACGAGGCGGACCGATTGCAACTGGCTGTGCAGCAGCTCGTCCCATTCGAGCCGGTAAAGGAGCGAGCGCATGTAGTCGAGCAGCAATTGCGTGCCGATGCGCTCGAGGCCGTGAATGCCGCCGAAAAAGCCGATTGCCGGCGCCTGCGGATCGGTCGAGCCGATCGAGGCGACATAGACCGGAAAGGTCCCCCCTTGCACCCGGGTTTCGCAGGCGACGCGCATCGAAAAGCGCATCGCGCCAGCGTCGAGGATCGCCTTCAGGTCTTCATATTCAGCGAAGGTCGTCTCGGGCACCTGGGTCAGCACGGTAGTCATCGCGAATGCCCGAGTCGATGGGAAATGAGTGCCGCCGGCACCGCGCGGGATCCAAACAATATAGACAGTTTATTGTAGCAGCGGCCGATCGTCGCACCCTCTTTTTTGTCGACCCGAGTTCGGGCGTAAGCACGGTACTCGGGTCCCACGCAAAGCTGCGGTTGCGGCAACACTTTCCGGCCTCATCGCGTGACATCGAAGGGTCACATTCCGCTCGTCAGGATGGCAATCTTCATAACATATAGTCATCTAGACGTTGAGATACCTTCACCGAACGGTCATAGTCGATTCTTAGAATGCCCCATGACTTAACGCAGCGCACCAGGCGCCGAGGAATTCATGGACGCGATCCGCATCGAGCGAATCAGTAAAACGTTCGCCAATGGCCGCAGGGCGCTCGACGAAATCGGCCTGCGTATCGAACCGGGGGAAATGGTCGCGCTGATCGGCGCGTCCGGCTCCGGCAAATCGACGCTCCTGCGCCACATCGCGGGCTTCACCCAAGCCGATCCGCAGCCGTCGCACATCGAGATCCTAGGCCGGCCGATTCAGCGCAACGGCCGCATCGCACGCGAAGTGCGCAGCATCCGGCGCGATATCAGCTTCGTGTTCCAGCAGTTCAATCTCGTCAATCGCCTGTCGGTGCAGACCAACGTGCTGATCGGCGCGCTTGCGCGCATGCCGTTCTGGCGCCGTTTGTCCGGCACGTTCTCGCGTGCGGAAAAAGAGGGCTCGC
>DATGHJ010000230.1:0-5441 GCA_035308085.1 Trinickia sp.
ACGACGTGATCGGCACGCTCGCCACGCAGGCCGAGGCGCACGGCATGAACGTGATCGTCTCGACCGGCGACAAGGACTTGGCGCAACTGGTTAGCGATCATGTCACCCTCATCAATACGATGACGAACGAGACGCTCGATCGTGACGCGGTCATCGCGAAGTTCGGTGTGCCGCCCGAGCGCATCATCGATTACCTCTCGCTGATCGGCGATACGGTCGACAACGTGCCGGGCGTCGACAAGTGCGGCCCGAAGACCGCCGTCAAATGGCTCACGCAATACGAGACGCTCGATGGCATCGTCGCACATGCGGACGAGATCAAAGGTGCGGTAGGGGACAATCTGCGCCGTGCGCTCGATTTTTTGCCAATGGCGCAAAAACTCGTCACGGTCGAGCGCGCGTGCGATCTGGATGGGCACGTCGAGTCGATTGACGCGACGCTCGCGACGCGTCCCGAGGCGCTCGGGGAGTTGCGCGACATCTTCCTGCGCCATGGCTTCAAGACCTGGCTGCGCGAAGTCGAGACGGCGCAGGCACAGGTTCAGGTGAGCGAAGCGGCGAACAATGGTGCGCAAGGCGCGGCCGAAGCCGCCGAGGCTCAACCCGCTTTGGCGCTTGAAGCGCCGCGCCACTACGACACTGTGCAGACCTGGGAGCAGTTCGACGCGTGGTTCGCGAAGATCGATGCGGCCGCGTTGACCTCGTTCGATACCGAGACGACCGCGCTCGATCCGATGGTCGCGCAGATCGTCGGCTTGTCGCTTTCGGTGGAGCCGGGGTACGCCGCTTACGTGCCGCTCGCGCATCGCGGCCCCGATGCGCCGGAGCAGTTGCCGCGCGACGAGGTGCTGGCCAAGCTCAAGCCGTGGCTCGAAAACGCCGAGAAGAAGAAAGTCGGCCAGCATTTGAAGTACGACGAGCAGGTGCTCGCGAATTATGGCATCGAACTGAACGGTATCGAGCACGACACGCTCTTGCAATCGTACGTGCTCGAATCGCACCGCTCGCACGACATGGACAGCCTCGCGCTGCGCCACCTTGGCGTAAAGACGATCAAGTACGAAGACGTAGCGGGCAAAGGCGCGCAGCAGATCGGCTTCGATGAAGTGCCGCTCGCGAAGGCGGCCGAGTACGCGGCCGAAGATGCCGACATCACGCTGCAACTCCATCAGGCGCTCTATCCGCAGATCGAGCCCGAAGCGGGCTTGCTGCACGTCTATCGCGACATCGAGATTCCGACTTCGCGCGTCCTGCGGCGCATGGAGCGCAATGGTGTGCTGATCGATACCGAGCGGCTGCGCAAGCAAAGCAGTGAAATCGCGACGCGGCTCATCGAGCTCGAGGGGGAGGCTTACGCGCTGGCCGGCGGCGAGTTCAACATGGGGTCTCCGAAGCAGATCGGACAGATCTTCTTCGAGCGCATGCAGTTGCCGGTGGTGAAGAAGACGCCGAGCGGCGCGCCGTCGACTGACGAAGAGGTGTTGCAGAAGCTCGCCGAGGATTATCCGCTGCCGAAGTTGTTGCTCGAGCACCGCGGCTTGTCGAAGCTCAAGTCCACCTACACGGACAAACTTCCGCTCATGGTCAATGCGCGGACCGGGCGCGTCCATACCAACTACGCGCAAGCCGTCGCAGTGACGGGGCGGCTCGCCTCGAACGATCCGAACCTGCAGAACATCCCCGTGCGTACGGCCGAAGGCCGCCGCATCCGCGAGGCATTCATCGCGCCGCCCGGCAGCAAGCTCGTGTCGGCGGACTACTCGCAAATCGAGTTGCGCATCATGGCGCACATCTCCGGCGACGAGTCGCTCCTGCGCGCGTTTGCCAACGGCGAGGACATCCACCGCGCCACGGCCGCCGAGGTCTTCAGCGTGACGCCCCTCGAGGTCACGAGCGACCAGCGGCGCATCGCGAAGGTCATCAACTTTGGCTTGATCTACGGGATGAGTTCGTTCGGACTCGCATCGAATCTCGGCATCACGCGTGATGCCGCGAAGCTCTATATCGACCGCTACTTCGCACGCTATCCAGGCGTCGCGCGCTACATGGACGATACGCGCGCGAGCGCGAAAGAGAAGGGCTACGTCGAGACGGTGTTCGGGCGGCGCCTCTGGCTGCCCGAGATCAACGGCGGCAACGGTCCGCGCCGTCAGGCGGCCGAGCGCGCGGCGATCAACGCGCCGATGCAGGGCACCGCGGCTGACCTCATCAAGCTGTCGATGATCGCCGTGCAGAACTGGCTCGACGAGCAGAAGGGCGGCACGCGCATGATCATGCAGGTCCACGACGAATTGATCCTCGAAGTGCCGGAAGAGGAGCTGTCGCTCGTTCGCAAGCGGCTGCCCGAGCTGATGTGCGGCGTCGCCGCGCTGAAGGTGCCGCTGGTCGCGGAGGTCGGGGCGGGCGCGAGCTGGGAGGAAGCGCACTGAGCGTCGTCGTTCGCGCCTTGAAGACATCTTCAAGGCGCGCCGGCAGATGAACGGCTAAACCGTCTATAGCGTCGCGCGCATGACACACATGTGGCGCGGCGGCTTGTCCTGAAAACGATCCCGCCCTGACAATGGCCTATCCGGGCCTTACGTTTTATCGGCCTGTAAAATTCGCACCACCGAACGGCAACCATGGAGAGTGTCAATGCATCGTTTCATCGTCGTTGGGGGAGGCGCGGGGGGACTTGAACTGGCGACGCGGCTCGGCGATCGCTACGGCAAAAAGAAGAATGGCGAGGCGCCCGCATTGGTGACGCTCGTCGACCGCTATCCGACGCATATCTGGAAGCCCTTGCTGCACGAGGTCGCAGCGGGCAGCATGGACCCCTTCACGCAGGAGCTCGAATACGCGGCGCAGGCGCGCTGGCACGGCTTCGAGTTTCAGCAGGGCGAACTGGCCGGGCTCGATCGCAAGGCTAAAAAGATCAGGCTCGCGACGGTGCTCGACGACGACGGCGCCGAATTGCTGCCCGAGCGCGAACTCGAATACGACACGCTCGTGATCGCAATCGGCAGTACGACGCATTTTTTCGGCGTGCAGGGTGCGCCGGAACATTCGCTCGCGCTCGATACGGTCCAGCAGGCCGAGCGTTTCCGCAAGCGTCTGATCGCAGCCTGCATGCGCGCCGAGCATCAGGTGCATGCGCGCGTCGAGTGCGGCGACGGCATGTCGCCCGATAACGAAGCGCGCATTCAGGTGGCGATCGTCGGCGGCGGCGCGACGGGGGTCGAATTGTCTGCGGAATTGCGCAACACCGCACAGGTGTTGTCGGCCTATGGGCTGCACAAACTCGATCCGCGGCACGACGTCGGCATCGTGTTGATCGAGGCGGGGCCGCGCATTCTTCCCGCGTTGACGGAGCGCGTCTCCGGCGCGACGGCCGAGCTGCTGACCAAGCTCGGCGTGAAGCTCATGATCGGCGAGACGGTGGCCGAAGTCGCTCCGGGTCTGGTGCGGACCGCGAGCGGCAAGACGGTGCGCGCCGACCTGACGGTCTGGGCCGCGGGCATCAAGGCGCCGCCGGTGCTGGCAAAGCTCGACGGGCTCACGGTGAACCGACTGGGGCAACTCGAAGTGCGCCGTACGCTACAGACTGTCAACGACGACGACATCTTCGCGCTCGGCGATTGCGCCGCATGCCAATGGCCCGGCAATGAGCGCAACGTGCCGCCGCGCGCGCAAGCGGCACATCAGCAGGCGAGCTTCCTGTTGAAGTCGCTCGTGAATCGGATGGAGGGGCGGCCGCTCGGGGAGTTCACGTATCGCGACTTCGGCTCGCTCGTGTCGCTCGGGCATTGGAGTGCAGTCGGCAATTTGATGGGCGGGCTGATCGGCGGAAACATGCTGATCGAAGGTCTCTTTGCGCGCTTCATGTACATGTCCCTGTACCGGCTGCATATCGCGGCGCTGCACGGCTACCCGCGGATGATGCTCGACACGTTCGCGCATTGGCTGCGGCGTACCACGCTGCCGCGCGTGAAGCTGCACTGAGCGAAGGCTGGAAGGGCGGGAAAGCCTCCTGCAATGGGCGCAGCAAGGTAGCTGAAGCCCCGCGTCGGTAGAATCGATCGAACGCAGCAACGCCTGTGTGTCGCGGCGGGGCCGCCATCGCGCGGCCCGTGCCGTTCCGGTCGAATTCCGCCGTTGCGCTCACGCAGCGGCCAAAGCAAGGAGCGCCGTATGCTGAAGCCTGAAATCGACAGTCTGATCCCGCATGTTCCGTTCGACCGCCGCACGTTCATAAAAGCCGCACTCGGCAGCGGCTTTGCCGCGTGCGTGCTGCCGGTCTCCGCACAGACCATCCATACCGATAGCGTCGGGCTCGAAGCGGGCGAGATCGGCTTCCATTCGGGCGGCGATCTCATTCCCGCGTATCGCGCGCAGCCGGCGGGCAAGACGCATCTGCCAGTGATCATCGTGATCCACGAGATTTTCGGCGTGCACGAGCATATTGCCGATGTCTGCCGGCGCTTTGCCAAGCTCGGCTATCTCGCGATCGCGCCGAACCTTTTTTCGCGCGAAGGCGACCCGTCCGCTTATCCGACGATGCAGCAGCTCGACGAAGAGCTGGTTAGCAAGGTCTCCGATGCAACGGTGATGGCCGATCTCGACGCGGCGGTTCAATGGGCCGGCGAGCACGGCGGAGACCTGCGCCGGCTGGGCGCTGTCGGTTACTGCTGGGGTGGTCGCCAGGCGTGGCTCTTCGCGGAACACAATCCGCGCTTGAAGGCGGTGGTCGCATGGTACGGGCGCGTGGCCGGCGAGCATGGCCCGATGACTCCGGTGAACCCGATCGAACGAGTGGCGGACCTGCATGCACAGGTGCTCGGCCTCTATGGCGAGCAGGACACGAGCATCCCGCAGGACACGCTCGAGCAAATGAAGGCGCTGATCGCGCAAGGGCCGATGGTGGCGCGCGGCTCGCAGTTCGTCGTCTACGGCGACGCGGGGCACGCGTTCTTTGCGGACTATCGGCCGAGCTATCGCAAGGCCGACGCCGAAGATAGTTGGCGCCGCGCCCTCGCTTGGCTTAAAGAGCACGGAGTTGCCTAGCGCGATGTCGTACCGCCTGGCGCCGCGTGCGCCCGCCGTGCGAACGCGCATTCGTTGCTTACGGATTCGCGCCCGTCGCAACGGGCCGCGACGGGTCCGCGCACCACTCGCTCCACGATCCGGGATACAGCGCGGCGCCGTGCAATCCGGCGATCTCCATCGCCAGCGCGTTGTGGCACGCCGTAACGCCCGACCCGCATTGCAGCATCACCTGCTCGGGCAGTTTCCCGCTCAACACGGCGGCGAAGTCCTCGCGCAGCGAATGTGCGGACTTGAAGCGCCCGTCCGCCGTGAGGTTGTCCATGTAGTAGCGGTTCCGTGCCCCCGGAATGTGGCCACCGACAGGGTCGATCGTCTCGTTCTCGCCGCGATAGCGATCCGGTGAGCGCGCGTCGACC
>DATGHJ010000231.1:0-3463 GCA_035308085.1 Trinickia sp.
ATTTCATTCAAGGCATCACGAAGGACGGAAAGAAGTTTCGGCCGAGCGATTGGTCGGAGCGCTTGGCCGGCGTGATGTCATGTTTCGGGCCCGGCGCGCGCGGCCCCAATGCCCGTTTGCAGTACTCGCTTTACGTGCGGCCGACGCTGCTCGGCGATCTCAAGTGCGTGATCCTCGATTCGCGGCTGCGCGAGATCGAACCCATGGCGTTCGATTTCGTCCTGAACTTCGCGAAAGACAACAATCTCGTAGTGACGGAGGCTTGCGAGCTTCCGGCGCATCACGGCACGCAGCAGCAACGCGCCGGCTAAGGGTGGTTGGCGGTGCCGGCTGGCATGGGTGGAGGGCGGTGTGTTGACGGCGCCCACCGTCAGATGATCGAGACGGATCGTATAGACGAAGAAAAGCCCGCGAAGGCCATGCCAATGCGGGCTTTTTTACGTCGCAGCGGAAACAGGAGGTGGCCCGCCGGTAGGCAGGCCGACCAGATTTACTGCGCGGGAGCTTGCAGGCCCTTGATGGCTGCAGCGAGGCGGCTCTTATGGCGAGCAGCCTTGTTCTTGTGAACGATCTTCTTGTCAGCGATGATGTCGAGCGTCTTTGCCGACAGCTTGAAGACTTCAGCGGCCTTGGCTTGATCGCCGGCTTCAATTGCCTTGCGAACGGCCTTGACTGCGGTGCGGTACTTCGAACGCAGCGCGGAGTTGTGCGAGTTGGCCTTGGCGGCCTGACGGGCGCGCTTGCGTGCTTGTGCGGAGTTAGCCATGAGGTTTCCTTATCCTGTCCTGTTCCTGTTTCCAGTGCTTGACCGAATAGGCTGAGGCAGCGAGGCTGCGGGCTGATCGGTTAAACGCTGCTTTTCGATCCAAACCCCCGGGAACGATTGCCCAGGAGCGCAAAAAACTGAATCACATCGGCGAGGCCGGCTCAAAAACGGCGCGGCCAAGCTTCGAAACGGGCGATTATAGCAACAAAATCAGGCACGTGGCAACCGTTGGCGCACGCCCGACGCGTGACTGCGCCGGCACTGCTGAGCGGCGCGCCGCTGCGCACGGATGCCGCGAAAATGCGCGCAATCGACGAATTCAGCGAACTCCGGCGCGAGGCGGCGAACAAATAACGCGCAGTCAATCGAGAGGCGAGCGGGTCCGCGACCCATATCGACCCGTATAATAGGCGCCCCATGAATCTATTCCGAGCCCTGCTGACGGTCAGCGGCTTCACGCTGCTGTCGCGCGTGACCGGACTGGCCCGCGAGACGCTGATCGCCCGTGCGTTCGGCGCAAGCCAATATACCGACGCGTTCTACGTCGCGTTCCGTATCCCCAATCTGTTGCGGCGGCTTTCCGCCGAAGGCGCGTTCTCGCAAGCCTTCGTGCCGATCCTCGCCGAGTTCAAGAACCAGCAAGGCCACGATGCGACGAAAGCGCTCGTCGACGCCATGTCGACCGTGCTCGCGTGGTCGCTCGCGTTCCTCTCGATCGTCGGGGTCGCGGGGGCATCGTGGGTCGTGTTCGCGGTCGCGTCGGGTCTGCGCGCCGACGGCCAGGCATTCCCGCTCGCCGTCGCGATGACGCGGATCATGTTCCCGTACATCATCTTCATCTCGCTGACCACGCTTGCGTCCGGCGTGCTCAACACTTACAAGAGCTTTTCATTGCCCGCGTTCGCGCCGGTGCTGCTCAACGTCGCGTTCATCGCGGCCGCCGTGTTCGTCGCGCCGCACATGAAAGTGCCGGTCTATGCGCTTGCTTGGGCGGTGATCGTCGGGGGCTTGCTGCAGTTTCTCGTGCAGTTGCCGGGCTTGAAGAAAATCGACATGGCGCCGCGCATCGGGTTCAATCCGCTCGGCGCGCTCGCCCACCGCGGCGTCAAGCGCGTGCTCGTGAAGATGGTGCCGGCGACGTTCGCGGTCTCCGTCGCGCAACTGAGCCTCATCATCAATACGAACATTGCGTCGCGGCTGGGGCAGGGCGCGGTGTCGTGGATCAATTATGCCGACCGGCTCATGGAATTTCCGACCGCGCTTCTCGGCGTCGCGCTCGGGACGATCCTGCTGCCGAGCCTGTCGAAAGCGCACGTCGATGCCGACGCGCACGAGTACTCGTCGCTACTGGACTGGGGCTTGCGCGTCACGTTCCTGCTCGCGGCGCCGAGCGCACTCGCGCTCTTCTTCTTCGCCGAGCCGCTGACGGCGACACTCTTCCACTACGGCCGCTTCGACGCGAACTCGGTCGTGATGGTCGGGCGCGCGCTCTCCGCGTACGGCATCGGCCTGATCGGCCTCATTCTCATCAAGATCCTCGCGCCGGGCTTCTACGCGAAGCAGGACATCAAGACGCCGGTGAAGATCGGCGTCGGCGTGCTGGTCGTGACGCAGCTCTCGAACTACGTGTTCGTGCCGATCTTCGCGCACGCGGGGCTCACGCTCTCCGTCGGGCTCGGCGCGTGCGTGAATGCGTTGCTTCTGTTCCTCGGCTTGCGCAAGCGCGGGATCTATACTCCATCGAGCGGGTGGCCGCATTTCTTCGTGCAGTTGCTGGGCGCGTCACTCGTGCTGGCGGGCACGATGCACTGGTTCGCCGTGAACTTCGACTGGATCGGCCTCCATCATCATCCGGTGGAACGGATTGTGCTGCTCGCGGCTTGTTTAGTCCTGTTCGCTACGCTTTACTTCGGTATGTTGTGGTTGATGGGTTTCAAGTACGCCTATTTCAGAAGACGAGTGAAGTGACCACGATGACACGCGTTCTCGACTACTTCAGCACGCTCGTCGCCGACGACGACAGTCTCCCGCTCACCGAGGCGGCGCTTTCGCTCGCTCAAGATGCGTATCCTGATTTCGATCTGCAAGGCACGCTGGCCGAGATCGACGAGCTGGTGTTGCGCCTGAAACGGCGCCTGCCCGGTGACGCCGATTTGCGCGAGAAAGTCAGTACGCTGAATCGCTTCTTCTTCCGCGAGCTCGGCTTTAGCAGCAACCTGAACGACTACTACGATCCCGACAACAGCCATCTGAACATCGTGCTCAAGCGCCGGCGCGGCATTCCGATTTCGCTCGCGGTGCTGTATCTCGAGATGGGCGAGCAGATTGGCGTGCCGGTGAGGGGCGTGTCGTTTCCGGGGCACTTCCTGATGCGCGTGAGCCTGCCCGAAGGGGACGTGATGCTCGACCCGACGACGGGGCAATCGCTTTCCGAAGCGCAGATGGTCGATATGCTCGAGCCGTACATCACGCGTTCGGGTGAATCGATCGGCAGCGCGCTGCGCGTGTTGCTGCAGCCCGCGTCGCGCCGCGAGATCGTCGCGCGCATGCTGCGCAATCTGAAGGCGGTGTATTTGCAGACGGAGCGCTGGCAGCGCCTCTTGGCGGTGCAGCAGCGGCTCGTGATCTTGCTGCCGGAGAACATCGAAGAAGTGCGCGATCGCGGCTTTGCTTACGCGCGGCTCGATTACTTGAGGC
>DATGHJ010000232.1:0-5701 GCA_035308085.1 Trinickia sp.
GAGCCGAGCGTCAGCGCGACGCTGCCCGCGAATGCGCCGAGAATCCCGCAGAAGCATTCGACCGTCTCGAGCGCGAGGGCGTCGCCCGCATGCGCGCGCTCGACGATCTCGACCGTGTCGACGGTCGCGGCGACGCGCTTCTTGTCGCGCGCGGCGAGCGCGCGGTAGATCAGTTCGAGCCCCGGGCCCGCGGCGACGCGTTCGAACGAGACATGCGGCCACTTCTTGCGCGCGAATTGGAGCACGAGGTCCTCGCGCTCGTCGGCCGGCGCGAAGCTCGCGTGGCCGCCTTCGCTGCCGAGCGCGATCCAGCGGTCGTCGGCGGGAATCAGGCCAGATACGCCGAGCCCTGTGCCCGGCCCGAGCAGGCCAATCACGCTGTTCTGCCGGCGCGTGCCGCCGCCGACCTGCACGCGCTGAGCGTCGGTGAGGCCGGGCAGCGCCATCGCGAGCGCGGTGAAGTCGTTGACGACGAGCAGCGTATCGAAGCCGAGCGAGCGGCGCGTCGCCTCGATCGAGAACGTCCAGTTGTGGTTGGTCATGCTGACCTGGTCGCCGTCGACCGGGTTTGCGATTGCGATCGCTGCGTGGTTCACGCGGCCAATCTTCGTATCTTTCACGTACTTCTTCAGCACCTCGGCGACGCCGGGATATTCCGAGCACGGATAGATGCGGATCTGCGTGATCTCACCGGGACCCGTTTCGAGCGCGAAGCGCGCGTTGGTGCCGCCGATGTCGGCCAGTAGGCGCGGCCCGTCGGCGTGCTGGCCCACCCCGGGGACAGCCTTAGTTTGCACACCAGTAGACATCGAGTCTGACTCCCTTGTCGTTTGCCAGCTTCGAGATGGCGTTTTTTTGGTCGGCGGCCGCGGCGGCGTTGAGCACGTCGAGTTTGCGCGGGCCGGCAATGAGCAGGAACAGCCGGTCGATCTGCTTGAGGGCCGAGAGCGACCAGCTCACGCGCGCATGCGGCGCGGCGCCCGGATGGACGGCGACGAAGCGCTCCGGCGTCGTGATCGCGACGTCCCATTCGGGCGCGTCGGCGAAGATCGATGCGGTGTGGCCGTCCTCGCCCATGCCGAGTACGGCGACCTGCGGCAGGGCGCGCGCCGCATCGCCGTTCAGCGCGGCGATGTGCGCGCCGAGCGGCTGCGAGATGTCGACGAGCGGATGAAAGCGCGCTTGACTCGCGGCGTGCGTCAGCAAGGTTTCGCGCACGAGGCGCGCGTTGCTGGCGGTATCGGTTTCCGGCACCCAGCGGTCGTCGACGAGCGTGACGTCGATGCGGCTCCAGTCGAGCGGCTCGTGCGAGAGCGTCTCGAGAAACGGGCGCGGGCTGGTGCCGCCCGATACGGCGAGCGTCGCACGGGGGGCGCCCGCTGCGCTCGCGCTGCCATGGGCGGCGAGCGACGCTTGTAGCGCGTCGCGCACCGCTTTCGCCAGCGCGTCGGATTGGACGCGCGGGTCGTCGAAAGCGTGAAGCTCGATCACTTCTCCTCCAGGCTGCTTTTTGTAGGTTTCGTCGATGTAGTGCGCTCGGCGCGTTGCGCGCGGCGTTTCGACCGCGTGCAAACCACCAATCATAAATAAACCGTCAATCGTCTTCCGAGTGCCTTCAATTTTCTTCCTCGAGCCAGCAGGTGTCGTGCTGCGCGAGCATCGCGCTCGCGGCGGCCGGCCCCCACGTGCCCGACGCATACGGTTTCGGCGGCTTGTTCGCCGCCTTCCATTCGTTCAGGATCGGCTCGACCCAGGTCCATGCGGCTTCCTGCTCGTCGCGGCGCACGAAGAGCGCGAGGCGTCCGTTGATGACGTCGAGCAGAAGGCGCTGGTATGCCTCCATCTGGCCTTCCTTGAAGAACTGGTCGAACGCGAGATCCAAATGCACGCTCGACAGGTTCATCCCTTCGCCCGGCTGCTTCGCGAGGCAATAGAGGCGAATCGTTTCATTCGGCTGCAGGCGGATCACGAGGCGGTTCGCACCTGGACGCAAGGCGGTGGGGCCAAGCGCCGAGTGCGGCACGGCACGGAAATTCACGACGATTTCGGCGACCCGGTCGGCAAGGCGCTTTCCGGTGCGCAGGAAGAACGGCACGCCGGACCAGCGCCAGTTTTCGATCTCCACCTTCAGCGCGACGAAGGTCTCGGTGGTGCTGTCGGGCTTCACGCCGTGCTCGGTCGCGTAGGCCGGCACCGACGTGCCCTTGATCACGCCCGCATGATACTGGCCGCGCACCGCAATCTTGCTGATGTCACGCGGGTCGATCGGCTTGAGCGCTCGCAGCACGCGCAGCTTCTCGTCGCGCACGGAGTCGGAATCCATCGAGTGCGGCGGCTCCATCGCGACGATCGACAGCAACTGCAGCAGGTGATTCTGCACCATGTCGCGCAGCGCGCCGGTGTTGTCGTAGAAGTCGCCGCGGCCTTCGACGCCCAGCTCCTCGGCGATCGTGATCTGGATGCTTTCGACCCATTCGCGGCGCCACAGCGGCTCGAAGAGCGCATTGCCGAAGCGCAGCGCAAGCAGGTTCTGCACCGGCTCCTTGCCGAGGTAGTGGTCGATCCGGTAGATCTGGTCTTCCGCGAAGATTTCGCCGACGGCGTCGTTGATCGCATTCGACGAAAGCAGGTCGTAGCCGAGCGGCTTTTCGAGAACGATCCGCGAATTCTGATTCAAGCCGACCGACGCGAGCGCGCGGCAGATCGGCACGAACAGCGATGGGCCGGTGGCGAGGTAGAAGACGCGGACGCCCGCTTGATCCGCGATGGCGTCGCGCAGCATCGCGAAGTCCTCGGGCTTGCCGAGGTCCATGTGCAGATATTCGAAGCGTTGCAGAAAGCTCTTCCAGCAGGTCTCGTCGAGACCCTTCTTCGAGACGTGTTCTCGGACGTTTTCCTCAGCCCACTTCAGATAGCCGTTCAAGTCGGCTTCGAGACGCGCGACCGCCACGATCTTGCCTTGCTCGGAAAGCATTCCTGCACGGTGCGCTTCATACAGTGCGGGCAGGATCTTTCGCATCGACAGATCGCCGGTTCCGCCAAAGAGAACGAAGGTGAAGCTCGAGTCGGTTTGCATGTGTCTCCGCGAGAAATCAGGGGGTTGTAGCCCGATAAAATTTTTTTTGACACTGAATTGTAGTTTAACTACAATCCAAATCAAGAGGTAACGTTAAATTACCTCTGCGAGCCTGTACCGCGCGACGCGGCACAAGCCAAAATCAAAAGAGGAGACTCGTAGTTTGCTTCCCACGTTAATCCACTCTTGAGAGCCCAGCGGCCGAACATCGGCGCGCTGGCGCCTATGCGCACGCGCAAGTCCGACGCTCGACCGCCCAGTGTTTTGCCTGTTTTACAAACCACCGCTTCCCGGCCATATCGGGGGCCAATCGTTTCTTGTTCAGGTGTCTGGAGGAGATAAAGAATGAAATTTCGCGCGATCATGGGTGCGCTTTGCGCCGCAGGTCTCATGTGCGGTGTGTCGGCCGTGCAGGCGGCAGAATCCCTCGAAGTGCTGCACTGGTGGACTTCGGGCGGTGAATCGAAAGCCGTCGGCGTCCTCAAGGACGACATGCAGAAACAAGGTTACACGTGGAAGGACTTCGCGGTGGCAGGCGGCGCAGGCGCCGCGGCCATGACCGCATTGAAGACGCAGGTGATCTCGGGCAACGCGCCGTCCGCCGCGCAAATCAAGGGACCGCTGATTCAGGAGTGGGCGTCGCAAGGCGTGCTCGTGAACGTCGATTCCGTCGCCGGCGACTGGAAGAAGAGCCTGCCGCCCGAAATCGACAAGATCATGCACGCCGACGGCCACTACGTCGCCGCGCCGTTCTCGGTGCACCGCGTGAACTGGGTCTGGTACAACAAGGCCGCGCTCGACAAGGTCGGCGCCAAGGTGCCGACCAGCTGGCCCGAGTTCTTCGCCGTCGCCGACAAGCTGAAGGCCGCGGGCATCCAGCCTGTCGCAGCAGGCGGGCAGCCGTGGCAAGACCTGACGCTGTGGGAAGACGTCGTGCTGTCGCAAGGCTCGGACTTCTACAAGAAGGCGCTCGTCGACCTCGACCAGAAGACGCTGACCTCCGACAAGATGGTCCAAGTGTTCGACACGGTCCGCAAGATCGAGTCGTACATGGATAACAGCCGCACGGGCCGCGACTGGAACCTCGCCACGGCGATGGTCATCAACGGCAAGGCCGGCATGCAGTTCATGGGCGACTGGGCGAAGGGCGAGTTCGCGAACGCGAACAAGAAGCCGGGCTCGGACTACATCTGTGCCGCGGTGCCGGGCACGGCGAAGGACTACACCTTCAACGTCGACTCGTTCGTGTTCTTCCAGCAGAAGGGCCAGTCGACCGCGTCGCCGGGCCAGCTCGCGCTCGCCAAGACGATCATGAGCCCGGGCTTCCAGGAGCAGTTCAGCCTGTACAAGGGTTCGATCCCGGTGCGCCTCGGCGTGTCGATGGACAAGTTCGACGATTGCGCGAAGAAGTCGTACGCGGATGAGCAAACGGCGATCAAGGGCGGCGGTTACGTGCCGTCGCTGGCGCACGGCATGGCTCAGCCGGACGCGACCGCTGGCGCGATCACCGACGTCGTGACGAAGTTCATGAACTCGGACCAGGACTCGAAGAGCGCGGTTGCCGCACTCGCGAAGGCCGCTCAAACGAAGTAAGCGCGGCAAGCGAAGTGGTAGGTCGCTCGCTGTCCGTTCTTTAACGGGCAGCGAGCGCAGAATGACCAAGGGCATTCAGTTTCAGGAGTCGAGTAGTGACTGCTTCTCTTAGCGGCAACGGGAAAACGGCAACCGCCGCCCGCCGCACGTCGCCGTTGTCGGCGCTCGCCGACCGCTGGATGCCGAAGCTGGTGCTTTCGCCCAGCATCGCGATCAGCCTGATTTTCGTCTATGGCTTCATTCTGGTTACGGGCTATCTGTCGCTCAGTAACTCGACATTGATGCCGCGCTACACGTTCGTCGGGCTCGATCGCTATCGCGAGCTGTTCGCCAACGACGTGTGGTGGACTTCCGCCAGGAACCTCGGCTGGTTCGGCATTCCGTTCATCGCGATCTGCGTGGGCCTCGGGCTCTTCCTAGCGATCCTGCTCGACCAGAAGATTCGCAACGAAGGCGCGTTGCGCGCCCTGTTCCTGTACCCGATGGCGCTTTCGTACATCGTGACCGGCACGGCCTGGCAGTGGATCCTGAATCCCGATCTCGGCGTGCAGAAGGTGCTGAACGACTGGGGCTGGACGAGCTTCCATTTCAACTGGCTGAACGACTCGGACAAAGCGATCTTCTGCATCGTGATCGCGGCAGTCTGGCAATCCACGGGCTTCGTGATGGCGCTTTTCCTCGCCGGCCTGCGCGGCGTGGATAGCGAAATCTTCAAGGCGGCGCAGGTGGACGGCGCGACCTTGCCGACGATCTACCGCAAGATCGTGATTCCGAGCATGCGTCCGGTGTTCTTCTCGGTGCTCCTGATTCTGTGCCACATCACGATCAAGACCTTCGACCTCGTCGTCGCGCTGACGGCGGGCGGGCCGGGCACCTCGTCGTCGCTGCCGGCCATCTTCATGTACACGTTTTCGTTCAACCGCGGGCAGCTCGGCGTCGGCGCAGCGTCGTCGATGATGATGCTCGCGACCGTCGTGGCCGTGCTCGTGCCGCTCATGTATCTGGAATCGAGGAGCACCCGCAATGCAGCCT
>DATGHJ010000233.1:0-5008 GCA_035308085.1 Trinickia sp.
GTCTGCAACATCGGTCACTTCGATTCGGAAATCGACGTTGCGTCGACGCGCCAGTACGAGTGGGACAACATCAAGCCGCAAGTCGACCACATCATCTTCCCGGACGGCAAGCGCGTGATCCTGTTGGCTGAAGGCCGCCTCGTGAACCTGGGCTGCGCGACGGGCCACCCGTCGTTCGTGATGTCGAACTCGTTCGCGAACCAGACGCTCGCGCAAATCGAGCTGTTCACGCGCGGCGGCCAGTACGAGAACAAGGTGTACGTGCTGCCGAAGCACCTCGACGAGAAGGTCGCGCGCCTGCACTTGGCGCGCATCGGCGCCAACCTGACCGTGCTGTCGGACGATCAGGCCGGCTACATCGGCGTCGACAAGAACGGCCCGTTCAAGCCGAACCACTACCGGTACTAAGCAGAAGTTGAGCAGGAATCCGGCAACGCGCGTGCGCTTCATGCGCCGTGCCGAGCCGCTCGATGTCCCCGCTGCCGCCGTGCGCCGCAACGCGCGCGGCGGTGTTCCGTGTGGCGCACCCAAAACCGAAAGGAGCCCTCGATGACTTGGCTGCTAACCTGGGTGATCAACGCGCTCGCGCTGCTGATCATCACCTACCTCGTACCGTCGATCCACATCCGCAGCTTCGGCACGGCGCTCATCATCGCGCTCGTGCTCGGGCTCATCAATGCGATCATCCGGCCGGTCCTGATCCTGCTGACGCTGCCCGTTACGATCGTCACGCTCGGCGTCTTCATCCTGGTGATCAACGCGCTGTGCTTCTGGCTGTGCGCGTCGCTCTTGAAGGGCTTCGAGGTGTCGGGTTTCTGGGCGGCATTCTTCGGCTCGATTCTGTACAGCATCGTGTCGTGGCTGCTGTCCGCACTGATCTTCGGCAATCGCAACCTCGTCTGACGCGCTTGCGGCCGGACTATTCACCATCATGAAACCGATCGAAATTTCATTCGAGTTCTTTCCGCCGAAAACGCAGGAAGGCATCGACAAGCTGCGAGCGACGCGCAAGGAGCTCGCGCTCTTTAAGCCCAAATTCGTTTCCGTCACGTTCGGCGCGGGTGGCTCGACGCAGCAAGGCACGCTCGATACCGTCCTCGACATGGCCGCCGACGGCCTCGAAGCCGCGCCGCATCTGTCGTGCATCGGCTCGTCGAAGGAGAGCTTGCGCGCGATTCTCAACCAGTACCGCGCGAACGGCATCCGTCATATCGTTGCGCTGCGCGGCGACCTGCCTTCGGGCATGGGCGCGGTCGGCGAGCTGCGCTATGCGTCGGAACTCGTGAGCTTCATTCGTGCCGAACACGGCGACTGGTTCTGGATCGAAGTGGCGGGCTACCCGGAGTACCATCCGCAGTCGCGCTCGCCGAAGCACGATCTCGAGAACTTCGCGCGCAAGGTGAAGGCCGGCGCGAATTCGGCGATCACGCAGTACTTCTTCAATGCTGACGCATACTTTCGCTTCGTCGACGACGCGAAGAAGCTCGGCGTCGACGTGCCGATCGTGCCGGGCATCATGCCGATCACGAACTTCTCGCAACTGATGCGCTTCTCGGAGATGTGCGGCGCTGAAGTGCCGCGGTGGGTCGCGCGCCGCCTCGAGAGCTTCGGCGACGATAGGGAAGCGATTCGCGCCTTCGGGCTCGATGTCGTGACCGGACTGTGCCGGCGGCTCGTCGACCAGGGTGTGCCGGGCATCCATTTCTATACGCTCAACGCCGCAACGGCCACCAAGGCGATTTGCGAGCGCCTCGGCGTTTGACCTTTTCGCGCTTCAAACGCTTCAAACGCTTCAACCGGGCCGCGGCTTTCCCGCCGCGGCCCGCCCTCCGTAAGATCGGCGTAATCTCTGTGCTGACCGCCGAAAATATTGACTAAGCTACGATCACGTCACTGAACGCATCGCTCGAACCAGAACGGTTACTAAAAGGAGCGCGTCATGTCGGAAGATCGTCGGCTGCCGGTTATGAGCCTGACCGCTGTTCCCGCGGCTTGCGGCTTACTCCCCGGTAGTTCGATCACTAGTTCCATCACCCCCTCCCGCGCGGCGACGCTGCCCAACCAAACCCTCGTCTACTGCCTCGGTATCAGTCCGGCCGAGCGTCCGCGCGCCGTGTCGCGGCACGCACTCAGCACGGGACTTCGCCGCTTGGCAATGCCTATTTTCGACCGCTTGTTCGGGTAATCAAACGTAAGTAATATCGCGCTACGCCGGCCCACGCCGGCTTGAGAACTGGAGGAAACATGAAGCAAACCCGACTGTTGCGCGCTATGCGTACGACCATGCTCGCAGGCGTCGCCGCAGCGGCATCGCTGGGCGCTGCGACGATCTCGCACGCCGCGATCCCGAATAAGACCCTGGTTTACTGCTCAGAAGGCAGTCCCGCAGGCTTCGATCCGGGCCAATACACGACCGGCACCGATTTCACCGCCAATACCTTCACGGTCTACAACCGCCTCGTCGAGTTCGAGCGCGGCGGCACCAAGGTCGAGCCGGGTCTCGCGCAGTCGTGGGATGTCGCGCCCGACGGGCTGAGCGTCACGTTCCATCTGCGCCACGGCGTCAAGTTCCAGACGACGGCCTACTTCAAGCCGACCCGCGAATTCAACGCGGACGACGTCGTGTTCACGTTCCAGCGCATGCTGGATCCGAACCAGCCGTTCCGCAAAGCCTACCCGGTGCAGTTCCCGTACTTCACCGACATGGGCCTCGACAAGCTGATCACCAAGGTCGAGAAAATCGATCCCTACACCGTCAAGTTCACGCTGAAAGAAGTGAATGCGCCGTTCATCCAGAACATGGCGATGGAGTACGCGTCGATCCTGTCGGCTGAATACGCGGATCAGTTGCTCAAGGCCGGCAAGGCCGCCGACATCAACCAGTACCCGGTCGGCACGGGTCCGTTCATCTTCAAGAGCTACACGAAGGACGCGACGATCCGCTTCGATGGCAATCCTGACTATTGGAAGCCGGATGCCGTGAAGATCTCGAAGCTGATCTTCGCGATCACGCCCGACCCGGGCGTGCGCGTGCAGAAGCTCAAGCGCGACGAGTGCCAGGTGATGGCTTATCCGCGTCCGGCCGATATCTCGACGCTGAAGGCCGATCCGAACATCGACATGCCGTCGCAGCCGGGCTTCAACCTCGGCTATCTGTCCTACAACGTCACGCACAAGCCGCTCGACAACGCGCAGGTGCGCCAGGCGCTCGACATGGCGATCAACAAGAAGGCGATCATCGATTCCGTGTACCAGGGCGCAGGCCAGCTCGCCGCGGCGCCGATGCCGCCGACGCAATGGTCATACGACAAGAACTTGAAGCTGGCGTCATACGATCCCGCGAAGGCGAAGGATCTGCTGGCGAAGGCCGGCTTCCCGAACGGCATGGACATCACGCTGTGGGCGATGCCGGTGCAGCGTCCGTACAACCCGAACGCGCGCCTGATGTCGGAAATGATTCAGTCCGACTGGGCGAAGATCGGCGTGCGCGCGAAGATCGTCACGTATGAGTGGGGCGAGTACATCAAGCGCGCCCACGCCGGCGAGGACGACACGATGCTGATCGGCTGGACCGGTGATAACGGCGATCCGGACAACTGGCTCGGCACGCTGCTCGGCTGCGACGCGGTAAATGGAAGCAACTTCGGCAAGTGGTGCTACAAGCCGTTCGACGATCTCGTCAAGAAGGGCCGCGAAACGCCGGATCAGGCGCAACGCACGCAGATCTACACGCAAGCGCAGCAGCTCTGGGCGCAGCAGCTGCCGTTCTCGCCGATCGCGCATTCGACCGTCTATCAGCCGGTCAGCAAGAAGGTGATCGACATGAAGATCGAACCGCTGGGGTATCTGCGTTTCGACGGTGTCGGGGTGAAGTAAGGCGAGCCGTTACGGCTTGCCGTCACGGCTCGCCGTAAGGCACGCAAGGTACGCTTTTTAGCGGCCGCTGAAAGTCCTCACAAAGTCCGGCGACGGGGGTCACGAGCTCCTTGTCGCCGGTCGCGTTTTTCCTCCTCGAAGATTTAGGGACGAACCATGTTCCGATTCGTTTTACGCCGCATCGGCATGGTGATACCGACATTCATCGGCATTACCATCCTCGCTTTCGCGCTCATCCACCTGATACCGGGCGACCCCATCGAATTGATGATGGGCGAGCGCGGCGTCGACCCGGCCATGCATGCCGCAGCGCTGCATCAGCTCGGGCTCGACGAACCACTGCCGATGCAGTATCTCCACTATGTCGGCCGCGCGCTGCACGGCAACCTCGGCATGTCGCTCATCACCAACACGAGCGTGATGGGCGAATTCCTCGCGCGCTTTCCGGCGACCGTCGAGCTGTCGTTCTGCGCGATGATTTTCGCGCTCGTCGTCGGCCTGCCGGCCGGCGTGTTCGCGGCGCTCAAGCGCGGCACGATCGTCGATCACGGCGTGATGGGCACCGCGCTCACCGGCTACTCGATGCCGATCTTCTGGTGGGGCTTGATCCTCATCATGCTGTTCTCGGTGAAGCTGGGCTGGACGCCGGTGTCGGGCCGTATTGCGGTCGAATACGACATTCCTCACGTCACCGGTTTCATGCTGATCGACTCGCTGATGTCGACCGATGAAGGCGCGTTCAAGTCGGCGGTGAGCCACCTGATCCTGCCGGCGATCGTGCTCGGCACGATTCCGCTCGCGGTCGTCGCACGGATGACACGCTCGTCGATGCTCGAAGTGCTGCGCGAAGACTACATCCGGACGGCGCGCGCGAAGGGTTTGTCGCCCGTGCGCGTCGTCGTCGTGCATGCGTTGCGCAATGCGCTGATTCCGGTCGTGACCGTGATCGGCCTGCAGGTCGGCACGCTGCTCGCGGGCGCAGTCCTGACCGAGACGCTGTTCTCGTGGCCGGGCGTGGGCAAATGGCTCATCGACGCTATCAGCCGGCGCGATTATCCCGTCGTGCAGGGCGGTATCCTGATGATCGCGACGCTCGTTATTCTTGTGAATCTGGTCGTCGACTTGTTGTACG
>DATGHJ010000234.1:0-5764 GCA_035308085.1 Trinickia sp.
GGCCTAACCGCTTTGCCCCCATCTGGAGGACCGCCATGTGGAAACGCATCGGCAGATATTTCACGCTCGCGTGCCTGTTGTTCGCGTCCGGACTCGCGGCGGCCGGTGAACGACCGTTCGACCAGGCCGCCTTCGACCAACTGAAGGCCGAAGGCAAGCCAGTCGTCGTCTACTTCCACGCGACGTGGTGTCCGACCTGCAAGATCCAGCAGCCGATCGTCGACCGGCTCAGCGCGTCGGCCGACCTGAAAGACGTGACGCTCTTCGAAGCCGACTACGACAAGGAGGTTGCGCTCAAGCGTGCGTTGCACGTGACGCAGCAATCGACGTTCGTCGTCTTCAAGAACGGACACGAAGTCGCCCGTGCAACCGGTGAAACCACCGAACCGGCGATCAAGAGCACGCTCGAAAAGGCGCTGTGATGGACTTGGGCGGCGGCGCCTTCGCCTGGAGCACGTATGGTCTCGGCTTGCTCGCCGGTGTGCTGTCGACGCTCTCGCCGTGCGTGCTGCCGCTGATCCCGATCCTGATGGCTTCGGCGCTCGCCGCGCACCGCCTGGGGCCGCTCGCGCTCGCGGCCGGGCTCGGGCTTTCGTTTGCGGCGATCGGAATTTTTCTGGCTGCCGCCGGCGCGTCGCTCGGCCTCGATGACGACGTGCTGCGCAAAATCGCGGCGGTACTTCTGATCGCGTTCGGCGTCGTCATGCTGTCGCGCCGCTTGCAGACGCGTTTCGCGAGCGGCGTGTCCCCGCTCGCCGACCGTGCCCAAGGGTGGCTCGCCAAGCTGAAAGGCGAAACGGTGCTCGGCCAATTCGCCATCGGCCTTTTGCTCGGTGCGGTGTGGGCGCCGTGTGTCGGTCCGACGCTCGGCGCGGCGACGACGCTCGCCGCGCAAGGCAAGCACCTCGGCAACATCGCGGCGCTGATGGCGTGCTTCGGCATCGGCGCCGCGCTGCCGCTGATGCTGCTGGGCACGTTCTCGCGCGCGGCACTCGTCAGGTTTCGAGGCCGCGTGGGCGCGATCGGCGCGGCCGGACGGGTCGCGCTCGGCACGCTGTTCGTCGCGTTCGGCGTCTTGATCGTGACTGGTCTCGATCGCCAGCTCGAAGCGGCGCTGCTCGCGCTGAGCCCCGACTGGCTGACCGCGCTGACCACCTCCATCTGAGCCACAGGCTCGCGCCTGCCCAGGCGCGCATCCGCGGCAAAGAACGCTTGCGGGTCAAGCACTTGGTCGGCCTGTGCCCAAGTTACCCACAGCCTTGCCAACAAAAAATGGGGATAAGTTCAGGGCCGGTGCGTCCGCCCGGCTGTCATTGCGTTTCGTTCACGCGCTTGAAGCAGTCGAAATTACGGGGCGGGCTTTTTTTGCCCTCGTCGCGTATCGCCCAATAAAACAACGAATGGATAAATTAACGATTTGGGTAAATAAAACTAATGCTTGATTTTGCCGCTCAATTGGATTTGAATGACGATTCTCGGATTGTCATGCACCTTGAATGGATTGGCCGGCGAACTAAAGCGGTTAATTTCATCCGAGAGCTTTAATTCGCCGGATTGTTTCAGAAATGTTCTCAGTGCGCCGCCCCCCGACGCAAAACGCAGCACGTTCGCACACAACCCCGGGAAACGAGTATGAGCGAGAAAAAGAAAGCGCTAGTCGACACCGCGACGCGGTTATTTGCGCAACACGGCTATCACGCTGTGGGAATCGATCGCATTATCGCCGAGTCCCAAGTAGCAAAGATGACGATGTATAAGTACTTTCCGTCGAAGAGCAAGCTCGTCGTCGAAGTACTGAATACTCAAAACGCGGCGCGCGCCGCCGATATCGCCGCCGCCGTCGCGCCGCATTCCGATCCATTGGAAAAACTGCATGCGGTTTTCCTTTGGCATAACACGTGGATCAATTCGGATACTTTCACCGGCTGCATGTTCACCAATGCCGCCGCCGAATTCCATGCCGAGGAAAACGAAATTCTCGCGGCGGCAGCGGCGCAAAAAGAGGGATTTATCCGCGCGCTCACGGGTATTCTCGCCGACGCCCTCGATGCCGAAAACGCGGAGAAAGCCGCGCGCCGCTGCGTCATGCTGCTCGACGGCGCAACGATCGCCGCGCAGGTCAACGGCCGCTGCGACGCCGCGCTCGATGCGTGGGAGATGGCGGCGGCCCTCATCGAAAGCGAACGCCTGCAAGTTGCCTGATGCACCGCAAGCGGGCCGCGCCAGCTGTTGCGGCCCGCCTGTGGTGAGAACATTCGGGAGCCGACGCCGCTCGAGCCGAGAGCGGCAAGCCGGACGCGACGCCCATCGCGGTGCACCGATCGTGCGCTTTAAAAAGCCCGCAGCCAAAATTCGAGATCGCGTTACACTCAGCCGGTAGAATCACATCCGACAACGACTCGAGGACACGTTCGATGCGCACCAGCGGCTCATCCGGAGCAATGACCCTGCTCACCGAATTCGACGACGCAAACAGCCGCGAAGTCCGTTCGCTGCGGCTCGAGGTAACCACCGACGGCAAAGGCATTCTTCTGATCGAAATCGATGAACGCAAGCCCGGCATCCATCGGGAAGTGCGGTACGAAATCACGCCTGCCGAACTGATCGCGGCGATCCGCGCACATGGGGCCGAGCTGCCCGGCGAGCATCACGCGCGCTGAACCGGCCGAACCTCAAGCCTCACGTTCAATTGCACGCCCCGGCCGGCTATCCGGGGGCCGGCACCTTGGCACGCCGTGGCGCCGCCTCCCGAGCGACGCCGCCAAAGCGGCGTTGCGAGCGTTCCTTTTTTCCATTCGGCCCAGAGTTTTAGACTGCGCCGTCTGCGCAATTTTGAATAAACTGGAAGACGTTATTGCGCGCGTGGGCATTGCGCGGGCGGCGCTCGCCGTTCACTGAAATGCGTGATAATCAAAAAAGTTTTCAAACCGCCTCATAGACCTATTCCAAGGCCGAGGAAGTAAGCCGATGCTACATGACCTCGTCGTGCGCTATGGCCCGGCGCTCGTATTTGCCAACGTGCTGGCCGCATCGCTGGGTTTGCCTGTTCCCGCGCTGCCCACGCTCGTCCTATTCGGAGCCATGGCCGCGCTCCATCCCGAATCGGTCGGGGCGCAGCTCGCGCCCGTTCTGGTTCTTTCGGTATTCGCCACGCTCATCGGCGATAGCGCCTGGTTCCTCGCCGGCCGCATATACGGCGGCAACACCCTGAAAACCATTTGCAAGCTTTCGTTGTCACGCGATACGTGCGTGAAGAAAACGGAGCGTTTCTTCGGCCGCTGGGGCGTGCGCGTATTGGCGGTGGCGAAGTTCGTGCCGGGGCTGTCGATCGTCTCCATCCCGATGGCCGGCGCGATGAACACGCCCTACCGCAACTTCCTTTTGTACGACGGTATCGGCGCGGCGATCTGGGCGGGCACCGGGCTCGTGGTCGGCGCAGCCTTTTCGCAGCAGATCGACATGCTGTTCGCGGGCATCAACCGGCTCGGCAAAGCCGCGGCGCTCGTCGCCGTCGTGCTGCTGCTGCTTTACGCTGCCTATCGCTGGACGCGCCGCCGCGCACTCATCAAGAAGCTCGCGGCCGCGCGCATCAAAGTCGACGAACTGTACAACCTGATGCGCGACGAGGAATCGCCGATCGTGTTCGACATCCGCTCGGACGAAAAGCGTGTACTCGATCCGTACGTGATCCCCGGCGCGGTGTTCGCCGACGAGCGTCATCTCGAGGACATCGTCAAAGCCTACCGTCCCGAGCAGAAGCTCGTCATCTATTGCTCGTGCCCGAACGAAGTGTCGGCCGCGTGGATGGCGAAGCAACTGAACGAGGCCGGCTTCAACGACGTGCTGCCGCTGCTCGGCGGCATCGATGCGTGGCGCGACGCCGGTCGCCCGTTGTCGCCGCTGCCGGCGGCGACAACGACGATGCCCGACGCGGCCGCTGACCCCACGCCGAAGGCCGTCTAAGCCGCGTGTTCACGTTCGCCGTTCACCAAGCGGCGCGTGCGCCGGCGGGTTCGCCGAATCCGCCCGGCGCCGCGTGTCGCCGGTTCCCCATTTCCCCGAAGGAGTCTTCCGAATGCCTGCGTCAAGCGATGTCGAAGGACAACCGGTAGTCGATGCACCGTACTCGTCGCTGCATACGCGGCTCCATCAGTTGCACCCGCAGCTCACGCCCGAGGAAATCAAGCGGATGCGCCGCTTCGGCACGGAAAAGCACTGGGAATCGGGCGAGCTGCTGTTCCAGACCGGCCGCCCCGGCCCAGGCATGTTCGTCATACTGCGCGGCGCCGTGCGCGTCCTGCAGCGCGACGCCTTCGGCAACGAGCATCTGGTCGTCGAGCATCACGAAGGCCACTTCATGGCCGAAGTCGGCCAGCTCTCGGGGCGGCATTCGCTCGTCGACGGGCTGGCGGTCGGCCCCGTCGACGGCCTGCTCATTCCGCCCGACCAATTGCGCGCGTTGATCATCGCCGAGGCGGAGCTCGGCGAGCGGATCATGCGTGCGTTGATCCTGCGGCGCGTTGCGCTGATCGAGCACGGCGCGGGCGGCCCGGTGTTGATCGGAAACAGCAACGAGGCAAGGCTCGTTGCGCTGCAAGGGTTTCTGTCGCGCAACGGCCATCCGCACACGGTGCTCGACATGGGCGCCGACAACGATGCGCGAACGCTCGTCGAGAACTTTTCGGCCGAGCCCGATGATTTGCCGCTCGTGATGTGCCCCGACGGCACCGTGCTGCGCCGTCCGAGCGACGGGCTGCTTGCGTCGAAGCTCGGCCTGCTGCCGGATCTCGACGATTCTTGCGTGTACGACGTCGCAATCGTCGGCGCGGGGCCGGCCGGGCTGGCGACGGCGGTTTATGCGGCTTCGGAAGGGCTGTCGGTGATCGTGTGCGATTTGCGCGCACCGGGCGGTCAAGCCGGCTCGAGCGCACGAATCGAAAACTATCTTGGCTTTCCGACCGGCATTTCGGGGCAAGCGCTCGCAGGGCGCGCATTCGTCCAGGCGCAGAAATTCGGCGCGCACGTGGCAATCCCCGTGAGGATCACGGCGCTCCATTGCGGCGAGCGGCCATACCGGCTGGAGACGGGGTGCGGCGGTTCGATCACCTCGCGCTCGGTGGTGATCGCTAGCGGCGCGGTGTATCGGCGGCCGACTATCCAAGGTCTCGACAAGTTCGACGGGCGTGGCGTGTACTACTGGGCTTCTCCCGTGGAAGCGCGCTTGTGCAAGCATGCCGAAGTCGTGCTGGTGGGCGGCGGCAATTCCGCCGGGCAAGCCATCGTCTATCTCGCGACGCACGCGAAGCACGTGCACGTGCTGATCCGCAGGAGCGGCTTTGCAGCGACGATGTCGCGCTATCTGATCGACCGGATCGACGCCTTGCCGAACGTGACCGTGCATCCGCATTCGGAAATCGGCAGCCTCGAAGGCGATGAGAGCGGACTAGGCGCGGTCGTATTGAAGGAGCCGCTCCCCAGCGGCACAACGCGCTTCGACGTGCGGCATCTGTTCTTGTTCACTGGCGCCGATCCGAACACCGATTGGCTGCGTACCTGCAATGTCGAGCTCGACTCCAAGGGCTTCGTGCTGACCGGCTCGGATGGTCCGAACGAAGCGCGCGGCAACGCGCCGGGGGCAGCACTCAGTTCGAGCCTGACGACGAGCGTCGAAGGCGTGTTCGCGATCGGCGACGCGCGCGCGGGCTCGACCAAGCGAGTGGCCGCGGCCGTGGGCGAAGGCGCGGCGGTGGTCGCGCAGATTCAC
>DATGHJ010000235.1:0-3233 GCA_035308085.1 Trinickia sp.
GCAGGGGAGATCGTCGCGCTCGCGGGACTCGTCGGCGCGGGACGCAGCGAGGTCGCGCGCGCGATCTTCGGTATCGACCTGCCCGATGCAGGCGAAGTCCACGTTTGCGGCAAGCGCGTTGCGCCGGGCAAGCCGGCCGCCGCGGTGCGCGCGGGCATCGCGCTCGTTCCGGAAGACCGGCGCGCGCAAGGTCTCGCGCTCGAGCTGAGCATCGCGCGCAACGTTTCGCTGACCGTGCTCGGTCGCCTCGTGCGCCACGGCTTGATCTCGTCCGCCAGCGAAACGAAGCTCGCGGCGCATTGGGGCGAGCGGCTCAAGCTCAAGGCGCCGAGCCTCGACGCGCCGGCCGGCACGCTCTCGGGCGGCAACCAGCAAAAGGTCGTGCTCGGCAAATGGCTCGCGACTCAGCCGCGCGTGCTCATCATCGACGAGCCGACGCGCGGCATCGACGTCGGCGCGAAGGCCGAGGTCTACCGCACGCTGTCCGATCTCGTGCGCGATGGCATGGCCGTGCTGATGATTTCGAGCGAATTGCCGGAAGTGCTCGGCATGGCGGACCGGGTGCTCGTGATGCACGAAGGGCGCATCAGCGCCAGCCTTTCGCGCGCGCAGGCCACCGAACAAAGCATCATGGGCGCCGCGCTCGGCGGCACGCCCGTCACCCTGGGACACGCGGCATGACTCGGCATTCCTCCACCGCGCCCGTCGGGGCGCATCACCACGCACCGGGCTTGCCTGTGTTCAAACTCAGCCGATTCGCGGCGGCCGTCGCGCAAAGCCGAGAGACCACGCTCTTCGTCGTGCTGATCCTGCTTGTCGGCGGGACCGCGCTCGCGCGGCCCGAGTTCCTGAATCTGCAGAACCTGCGCGACGTGCTGTTGAACGTGTCGATCATCAGCTTGCTGACGGCAGGGATGACGGTCGTCATGCTGATGCGGCACATCGATTTGTCGGTCAGCTCGACGGTCGGTATCAGCGCGTATGCGGTGGGCAGCTTGTTCGTGGCGTTTCCGACCCTGCCGATCGCGGGCGCGCTCGTGGCGGGCGTCGCGATCGGTCTCGCCGCGGGCGCGATCAACGGCACGCTCGTGACGTTCGGGCGCGTGCCGTCGCTCGTCGCAACGCTGTCGACGCTCTATATTTTTCGTGGCGCGGACTACGCGTGGGTCCACGGCGGCCAGATCAACGCGTCGAGCCTGCCCGATGCGTTCTCGCGGCTCGCCACCGGAACGCTGCTTGGCGTGCCGAACCTCGTCGTGATGGCGGCCGTCGTGCTGATCGCGCTCGCCATCTATCTGAAGCAGTTCCGCGCCGGCCGCGAGCACTACGCGATCGGCTCGAACCCGGAAGCGGCGGTGCTCGCCGGCATCAAGGTCGAGCGGCGTGTGTTCGCGGGCTTCTTGTTGTCGGGCGCGATCGCCGGGCTCGCGGGGGTGTTGTGGCTGGCGCGCTTCGGCACCGTCGATGCAGGAACGGGCAAGGGCATCGAATTGCAGGTCGTGGCGTCGGCGGTCGTGGGCAGCGTCGCGATCACGGGCGGCGTCGGCACGGTGCTCGGCGCGACGCTCGGCGCGCTCGTGCTCGGCGTGATCAACATCGCGCTAGTCGTGTTGCGCGTGTCGCCGTTCTGGCAGCAAGCCATTCAAGGGGCGCTGATCGTCGCGGCCATCACGGTCGATACGCTGCTGGCCCGCTCCGTCGCTAAACGCATGATGAGGAAGCGCGATCATGGCTAATCCCCATTCCGTCGCAGCAGTCGGCACGCGCGGTTTTCGCGTGACCTGGGAGGCGGCGCTCGGCATCGTGCTCGTGCTGTCGCTCGTATTCGGCACCGTGCTTTCCCCGATGTTCATCAGCAGCGCCAACCTCGGCAACATGCTCGCCGACTTCACCGAAATCGCGCTGATGGCGCTGCCGATGACGCTCATCATCGTCGCCGCGGAAATCGATTTGTCGGTGGCTTCGGTGCTCGGCGCTTCGAGCGCGTTGATGGGCGTGCTGTGGCATATGGGGTTGCCGATGCCGGTCGTCATCGTGCTCGTGCTCATGTTCGGCGCGCTGGCCGGGTTCTTCAACGGCTTCGTCATCGTGCGCTTCAACCTGCCGTCGCTCGCGGTCACGATCGGTACGCTCGCGCTCTTTCGCGGGCTCGCTTATGTGCTTCTCGGCGATCAGGCCGTCGCCGATTTTCCGGCCGGCTATACCGCGTTCGGGATGAACAACGTCGGCAGCACGTTCCTGCCGCAGCCGTTCACGCTCGTGATCGTCGGCGCAGTCATCTTCACGGTCGTGCTGCATCGGACGGCCTTCGGCCGCGGTCTCTATGCGATCGGCGCGAACCCGACTGCGGCCGCGTTCTCCGGCATCGACGTCGCGCGCGTCAAGCTCAAGCTGTTCGTCATCTCGGGTTTCATGAGCGCGCTGGCGGGCGTCGTCTATACGCTGCGCTTCACGAGCGCGCGCGGCGACAACGGCGAGGGCTTCGAGCTGCCGGTGATCGCGGCCGTGCTGTTCGGCGGCGTGAGTATTTTCGGCGGGCGCGGGTCGATGGCCGGCGTGCTGCTCTCGCTCGTCATCATCGGCGTGCTGCGCAATGCGCTGACGCTCAACGACGTATCGAGCGAAACGCTGACGATCGTGACCGGGGCGTTGTTGCTGTCGTCGGTGCTGGTGCCGAATTTGATCGCGCGCTGGCGCGACATTCGCGAGCGTCGTTCGTTGATGCGCGCGGCGGCTTCGCGCTAAGCACGAATACCAACAACCGCTTGCAACCCCGAATGGCGGGGCACAAGCGTCTATTAGGAGACTTGCTATGGCTGGGCATTATCGTTTTCTGCGCGGTTTCGGCGTGCCGCTAATCTGTGCGGCCCTGGTGGCGGTGGCATGCGCGGCAAGCGCGGCCGACATCAAGCCCGGCCTGAAAATCGCCTTCGTGCCGAAGCAGATCAATAACCCGTACGAAGTGACCGCCGATAACGGCGGCATGGACGCGATCAAGGAGTTCGGCGGCGAAGGCAAGGTGGTCGGGCCGTCGGATGCGGGCGCATCGTCGCAGGTTTCGTACATCAACACGCTCATCACGCAGCGGCAGAACGCGATCGTCATCGCCGCCAACGACGCGAACGCGCTCGTTCCTTATCTGAAGCGCGCGATGTCGCAAGGCGTCAAGGTGGTGACCTTCGATTCCGATACGGCGCCGCCCGGGCGGCAGCTGTTCGTCAATCAGGCGAATG
>DATGHJ010000236.1:0-2043 GCA_035308085.1 Trinickia sp.
GGGGTCGTGGGTTCGAATCCTGCCAGCCGCGCCACCTATGAAGAAGGGCCTTCCGATCGGAAGGCCCTTTGTCTTTTCCGCCGCGACTTTTGACGCCGCAGCAACTCGCCAGCTCCACCGCCAAAAGCTAAATAAAGCGCACCGGGCACCCGAAAGCGCCCCGAAACGCGCGTTAGTAGTTAGTAGTCGGCCCGCTCGCGATCGATCCGCATCCCGCCATCGTGACGATGGTGCCCGTCTTCGCTCGGGCGCTCGCGCGCAATTCGCATCACGTCCGGATTCGTGCGCACGCGCCGCATCACGTTCGCCAAGTGGACGCGATCGCTGACCTGGATGACGAAGCGCAGAACCGTCGATTCCTGCGACAGATCCTCATCCATCGCGATGTGGACGATGTTGGCATCGGCCGACGTGATATCGGCCGCCACGCGCGCGAACACGCCCTTGGTGTTCTTCACGAGCACCTTCACGGCCACGTCGAACAGGCGCCCGGGCTGCGGCGCCCACGCGACGTCGATCCAGCGGCCCGGATCGCGACGATGGATGCGCTGCGCCACGCGGCAATCGGTCGTATGAATTGCCATGCCCAGGCCGATGCCGATATAGCCCATGATGTCGTCGCCGGGAATCGGGCGGCAGCACGCGGACAACTGCACCGACATGCCCTCGGTCCCCGTGATCACGACCGGAGGCGCATGATGGCCCGCGGCATGTTCCGCACGCGGATGCTCGTCGTCTCCGTCGCGGCCGTTCATCAGCACCTCGATGCGCTTCGCCATCACAGCAGCGACACGGCGGCCCAGCCCGATGTCCGCAAAGATCTCCTGGCGGTTCTTGTTGCCCGTCCATTGAACGAGCCTTTCCCAGATTTCCGGTTCGACATCGGCAAGCGCGAGACCGTAGCCCTTGAGGCTCTGGTCGACTAGCCGCTCGCCCAGTTGCACCGATTCGTTCAGGCGCATCGTCTTCAAGTAGTGCCGGATCGCCGAACGCGCCTTGCCCGTACGCACGAAACCGAGCCACGCGGGATTCGGCTTCGAATACGGCGCCGTGATGACTTCGACGATATCGCCGCTCTTCAACTCGGTGCGCAGCGGCAGCAGTTCGTTGTTGATCTTCACCGCGACGCATTGGTTGCCGAGGTCGCTATGGATCGAGTACGCGAAATCGAGTGCCGTCGCGCCGCGCGGCAGCGCCATGATCTTCGACTTTGGCGTGAACACGTAGACCGCGTCCGGGAACAGATCGATCTTGACGTGCTCGAGGAATTCGCTCGAATCGCCTGCTTCGCTTTGAATGTCGAGCAGCGATTTGAGCCATTGGTGCGCACGCTTCTGGACGTCGTTCAGATCCGCGGCGCCGTTCTTGTACAGCCAGTGCGCGGCAACGCCCGCCTCCGCGATCTCGTGCATCTTGCGCGTGCGCACCTGGAATTCAATCGGCGCGCCGAACGGCCCGACGAGCGTCGTATGCAGCGACTGATACCCGTTGACCTTCGGAATCGCGATGTAATCCTTGAACTTGCCCGGCACCGGCTTGTAGAGCGCATGCAGCGCGCCGATACACGTATAACACTCGAGCGCGCTATCGACGACCACGCGGAACCCGTACACGTCGAGCACCTGCGAGAACGACAACTGCTTGTCGCGCATCTTCTTGTAGATGCT
The DNA here is from genome assembly GCA_035308085.1 of Trinickia sp. Classification (GTDB taxonomy): domain Bacteria; phylum Pseudomonadota; class Gammaproteobacteria; order Burkholderiales; family Burkholderiaceae; genus Trinickia_A. The sequence continues at coordinate 1,668 of DATGHJ010000236.1, forward strand.
GAAGATCGTCTTCTCGCGGCCGGTGACTTCGGCATCGATCTGCGCGTCCGCAATCGCGCGCTGGACCGATTCGAGAATCTTGCTGACCACTTCGCGCCGGTTGCCGCGCGCTGCCTTCACGGCCTTTTCGAGTGTGGCGTAGCGATGCGGATTGAAGTTCGCGAAGCTCAGGTCCTGCAGCTCGCGATAGGTATTGTTCAGGCCAAGCCGGTGCGCGATCGGCGCATAGATGTCCAGCGTTTCGCGCGCCACGCGGCGGCGCTTTTCATGCGGCACCGCACCCAGCGTGCGCATGTTGTGCAGCCGGTCAGCGAGCTTGACCAGAATCACGCGGACGTCGCGCGCCATTGCGAGCAGCATCTTGCGGAAATTTTCC
>DATGHJ010000237.1:0-10367 GCA_035308085.1 Trinickia sp.
GCCTGCTCGATCGGGCGCCAACGCTTGTATGGCCGCAACCGGCCCGACGCGATGCCGGGAAACGTCAGATCCGGCGCGCGGCCGAGCCCGTACTCCTGGTACTTCGTCCAGATCGTCTCCGCCGGCAGGTTCAGCGCGAGCTTCGCGAGCGCGATGTTGCTCGACTTCTGGATCGCCTGCGCGACCGTGATCACGCTGTGGTTCGAGGTGTCGTGAATCACGTTCGGGCCGATCTTGTAGCGGCCGGGCGACGTGTCGATGAGCGAGTTCGGCTTGACTTTGCCTTCGTCCATCGACAGCGCGACGACGATCGGCTTGATCGTCGAGCCCGGCTCGAACGTGTCGGTCAGCGCGCGGTTGCGCAACTGCTTGCCGGTCAGGCGCGTGCGGTCGTTCGGATCGAAGGTCGGGTAGTTCGCGAGCGCGAGGATCTCGCCGTTTCTCGCATCGAGCACGACGACGCTGCCGGCCTCGGCGTTGTTCAGCGTGACCGCGGCCTTGAGTTGCGCGTACGCGAGCTGCTGCACGCGCCGGTCGATCGTCAGGCGCACGGTCGCGCCGTTTTGCGGCGGCACGAGCGGACGCGTGTCGGAGACGATGCGCCCAAGCCGGTCGCGAATCACCTCGCGCTGGCCGGGTGCGCCGAGCAAGCGCGCGTTCGCCGCGAGCTCGACGCCTTCCTGGCCGTTGTCCTCGATGTCGGTGAAGCCGACCACGTGCGCCGCCGATTCCCCTTCCGGATAGAAGCGTTTCGAATCGGCGAGCTGCGTGATGCCTGCGAGGCCGAGCTTGGCGATCTGGTTCGCAGTGTCGGCGTCGATCTGGCGCTTGAGCAGTACGAACGAGCGGCTCGGGTTCAAGCGCCGGGCGAGCTCGGCCTGCGGCATGTCGAGCCGCTTCGCGAGCGCCGGGTAGGCGGCTTTGTCGATGAGCTTCGGCGTGGCCCAGATCTCGTACGTGACCAGACTGACGGCGAGCAGCGCGCCGTTGCGGTCGACGATGCGGCCGCGCATCGCGTCGAGTTCGATGGTGCGCTGATAGCGCTTTTGTCCCTGGTCGGCGTAGAAATCCTGGTCGACGATCTGAATCCAGAACGCACGCGCGGCGAGCGCGGCAAAACCCAGAAAGACGAGCACCACGATGAACGTGGAGCGCCAGGCCGGCAAGCGCGGCGCGAGCACCGCATTTTTCACCACCGGCGCGTACGTGTCCTGCGATTGCGATTTCTTCTTGAAGATCATGGTCCCGTTGGTGAATGCGTACGCTTAACGAGCGCGCTGCCGGTTGCCGGTTGGCCTTGCAGCGGTTTGGCGAGCGCGGCGGACACCGTTGCGGCACAGATTGTAATGAAAACGTAATTTGGATGCGAGATCCAGCCGAGCGGGTCGTGTCCGGGCAGCACGCTCGTCTTGAGTTGTGTCTGGCCGAGCGGCGCGGGTAAGGAGCGATTGCTATTGAAAGCACGCATGCGGCCATGCCTCGAATGGCCTCGCGCACGCGAGGATTGGTGGGTTACCGCATCGTCAACACGGCCGCCCCGACGAGCGCCCCATTGCGCAAATCGTTCAATGCGCGGTTGGCTTCCGCGAGCGGATAGGGGGACGTCGTGATTTGCAACGGCGTGGCTTCGGCAAGCTTCATGAACGCTTGACCGTCCGCGCGCGTGAGATTGGCGACCGACACGACGCGGCGCTCTTCCCACAACAGCGAATACGGAAACGACGGAATGTCGCTCATATGGATCCCGCCGCACACGACGATGCCGCCCTTCGCGACCGCCCGCAGCGCGGCGGGAATGAGCGAACCGGCGGGGGCGAAGATCAGCGCGGCATCGAGCGCAGCGGGCGGGTTTTCATCGCTGCCGCCGGCCCAGCGCGCGCCCAACTGCCGTGCGAACTGTTGCGATGCCGTGGCGCCCGGACGAGTGAACGCGTAGACGTCACGGCCCTGATGACGCGCGACTTGCGCGACGATGTGCGCGGCGGCCCCGAATCCATAAATGCCGATCCGTTGCGCGTCGCCCGCCATCGCTAGCGTGCGATAGCCGATCAATCCGGCGCACAAGAGCGGCGCGGCTTCCACATCGGAATAGCGCTGGGGCAGATGAAAGCAATAGCGGCTGTCGGCCACGGTGCGCTCCGCGTAGCCGCCATCGAGCGTGTAGCCGGTGAAGCCGGGCGCATCGCACAGATTCTCGCGGCCGCTTTGGCAGTAGCGGCACTGGCCGCACGTATGGCCGGTCCACGGCACGCCGACCCGGTCGCCGACCGCAAACCCGGTGATGCCCGTTCCCAGCGCGGCCACGATCCCGACGATTTCGTGGCCCGGTATCAACGCTCGCTTCGGATGAGCGAGCTCGCCGTCGATCACATGCAGGTCGGTGCGGCAGACGCCGCAAGCGTGAATGTCGATCAGCAGTTGACCGGCGCCCGGCTGTGGATCGGGCACCTGCAAGTCTTGCAAAACTGGCGTGCTTCCGTCGAATACCATGGCCCGCATGAGCTTGCCCTCCGGACGCTGAATGTGCCTGCATGCGCTGTTGCGCCATGGACGATTCTTGGCTGCGAGTCGTCTCGAATCAGGCCCACGTTTTGCTGTGCGTCTAGCGTCTTTAGCAGGTGGCTAAAGAGACACTGTTGCGGCGCGAGCGTCAAGCCTGTCAACGCCGTCCCACGCCGGGAACAGTTGTCTGCCCGAATTAGCAAAGGGGGTTTTCGACATGTCCATTTCCCGCCGTCAATTCATGATAGTCGCTGCGTCCGCAGCTTCGGCGACGGTTCTGCCGAGCGAGTCGCGCGCCGATGCGCCCCTGCTCTCGGAGAGCGACCCGACCGCTCAAGCACTCGGATACAAGACCGATGCGGCGCAAGTCGACAAGACCAAGTTTCCGAAGTATCAAAGCGGGCAGACGTGCGCGAGTTGCCAGCTTTATCAGGGCAAGGCGGGAGCCGCGACCGGCCCATGCGTGACCTATGGCGGCAAGCTCGTCTATGCGAAGGGATGGTGCAACGCTTATGTAAAGAAAGCCTAAACGGCTTGGATTGACCGAAGCCGTGCCGGATGCTCTGCGAAGCCGCACGGCTTCTTGGGTCAGGGCCTGTGATTAGCGTGACCAGGTCCTGATCGATCAAGCAGGCAACGCAAAACTCGAGATCGCTTCGCGCAGCGAACTTACCTGGTCCTTCAGCGAATGCGCGGCCGCCGCCGCTTCTTCGACGAGCGCGGCATTCTGCTGCGTGACCTGATCCATTTCGCCGACCGCGCGATTCACTTGCTCGATGCCCGCGCTTTGCTCGCGCGATGCGTGGCTGATCTCTTCGAGGATTTCGTTGACGCGCCGCACCGATTGCACGATTTCGCCCATCGTCGAGCCCGCGTTCGCGACGAGCGCCGCGCCTTGATCGACGGTATGCGTCGACGATTCGATCAGCGCCTTGATTTCCTTCGCAGCGGTGGCGGAGCGTTGCGCGAGGCTGCGCACTTCCGATGCGACGACTGCGAAGCCGCGCCCTTGCTCGCCGGCGCGGGCCGCTTCGACGGCCGCGTTCAGCGCGAGGATGTTGGTCTGGAACGCGATGCCGTCGATCACGCCGATGATGTCGCCGATCTTCTGTGAGCTCGACGTGATCTCGCTCATCGTGCGCACCACGTCGTCGACGACGCTGCTGCCGCGCATCGCGACGTCCGCGGCCTGCTCGGCGAGCCGGGCGGCCTGCGTGGCGCTTTCGGCGCTTTGCTTCACGTTGGCCGTCATCTGATCCATGCTCGACGCGGTCTGCACGAGCGCGGCGGCCTGCTGTTCGGTGCGCTGCGACAGATCGGTGTTGCCTGCGGCGATTTCGTTTGCGCCGACGTTGATGTTCTCGGTGCCTGTCCGCACGCGAGAAACGGCATCGACGAGCCCTGCCTGCATCGAGGCGAGCGCGTGCATCAGGCTCGAATCGTCGTCGCGGCGCACCGGCACGCGCACGGTCAGGTCGCCCTCGGCGATGCGCCGCGCGGAATCGACCGCGAGCTCGATCTCGCCGCCGAGGCTGCGGCGCACGCTCTTCAACACGAGCACCATCGCGACTGTGGCAGCGGTGCCGAGCACGAGGATGGTGCCGAGCCAGCGCAGCGCGCTCGCGATCACCGCTTCCTGCACGTCGTCCATGTACATGCCGGTGACGATGCAAAAGTCCCAGGGCGCGAAGCGCTTCGCGAAGCTCGTCTTCGCGACTGGCTGATCGGCGCCGGGCTTTGGCCACTTGTAGCTGACGAAGCCGCCGCCTTCCTTGTTCGCGGCGTTCACGATGTCGGTGAAGAGGTTGTCGCCGTCGGGGTCTTTGAAGCCCGACATGTTCTTGCCGACCATCTCGGGCTTGAACGGATGCATCAGCATCACCGACTGAGAGTTGTTCACCGAAAAGTAGCCGTCCTTGCCGTAGCGCAGCTTGGAGATCGTTTCGAGCGCTTTCTTCTGGGCGTCCTCCTCGCTCATCGTGTGCTGCTGGGACGCCGTGTAGTAAAAGTTGACGATGCTCATCGCTTCGTCGACGAGCGAGATCAATTGCTCGCGCCTATCGGCGATCGTCGAGGCGCGGTTTTGCCACGCGCCCATGACGCCGATCAGGACGAGGCCGATCCACAGCACGGCAATCATCGAGCCGAGCTTCTGGTTCAAGGTCAGTTTATGCATTGAGTTGGTCTGGAGTGGTCGGTCAGTCAACGGCCTTTTCGCGAAAATCCGCGAGAACAGCCGCGCCCATCCGAGTTGACGGCAATGCATCTGACAGAGCGCAGATCGGGGATACCCCTAGGTTTTTTTGGGATTTGTATGAATGAACGAGACGGTGAGCGGTTTTTAGCCTGGCTCTCAGACCGGGTCTTTGTCGGGCGGGCCTTCGGGACGTTGCGGTTCGTCGTTGTGATGGCCGGGCGATGGCGGCACATAGGGATCGCCTTCGGGATCGCGTGTCGGATCGGCGGACCGTTCGGGAATCGGCGTGGTGTGCATGCAGTAGCTCATGAACTCACCTTCGAAATGCAGGGCCGGGAAGAGCGCCCTCGTCATTTGTTATACGTCATTCAACGTGCGCTTCGCTGTTAAATTTTGGGTGGCCGCTCGCGAGTTGCTTTGCGCGCGTCAGCGCGGCGACGAGCGTCGCGACGATCTCTTCGCGCAGCTTCGCGTCGGGCGTGCGCAAGGCGTAGGCGGGGTGATAGGTCGGCACGATCAGCCGACCGTCGTGCGCGAGGGTCTGCCCGAGGTACTCCGACAAATTGAGCGGCTGCCGCGTCAGCGCTCGCAGTGCGGTTGCGCCGAACGCCACGACGGCGCGCGGCTGCACGCGCTCGAGTTCTTCGTCGAGCCAATAGCCGCAGGCTTCGACTTCGTTGGGGGCGGGCGTCTTGTGCACGCGTAGCACGGCCTGCCCTTGGGCTGTCTGCCGCGGCGTTTCCAGCATCTCCCACTTCGAATGCTTGACCGCATTCGTCATATAAAGCGACGCGCGCTCGAGCCCCGCGCGTCGCAACACGTCGTCGAGCAGTTCGCCGGCTGCGCCGCGAAACGGCTCGCCGCTCAACGCGTCTTGCTCGCCCGGCTGTTCGCCGACCAGCATGATCGCGGCCGGAACCGGCCCGGCGCCGGCGATCGGCTTGGCCTTGGTGCGCCACAGTCCGCACAGCTTGCAGGCCGCGAGCGAGGCAGGCGGCGGGCGCGAAGCGAGCGCATTGCTTGCGGGCTTGGGCTCGGACGGCGGCACCCTGACCACGGATTCCGCCTGCGCCGTTTGTGCCGTTTGTGCCGCTTGCGCGGTTTGCTGTATGCCGGCGAGCGGCTTCACGGCGAACGGCGGCGCCGCCTTGCCGTCCGCCGGCGGCTTCCAGTAGCGCACGGGCAGGTCCGTTGGCAATGCGGGCTCGTAGGGGTAGGCCGGATTGAACGTGCTTTCGTAATATGCGAGCCACAGCGCTTCCGCCGCGTCGCCGGTGGCGGCCTCGCCGGTCGAGCTGAGTGACGTCAGCGCTTCTTCCGGGTCGGTCGTGCGATCGACGCGCAACAGCGCGCCGTCCCAGAAGGCCGCGCCGTAGGGCGTGGCGATGACCCAGCTCGAACGGCCCATGCGCTTCGCGAAATGAGCGGCGGCGCGCTCGAGCACGTCGTGACGCGGATCGAACCAGCCGACGAATTCGGGCGGGCCCAGCGACGGATCGCGGCGCCGAAAGCGCAGCAGCGCCTGCATCTGCTGCAGTTCCTTGTCGACCTCCTCGATACGCTTGGCGAGGCGCGCGCCGTCCGCGTCATGCGCGGAGACGACCGAGCGTTGGCCCTGCGTCCAGCGCCACAGCACGCGGTAAAGGAATGCCCAGCGATCGGGTGCGCGATAGCACGCGGCGGTTTCGAGCTTGACGAGCAGCGTGCGGGAGATGGTGGGGGCTGCGGGCGTGGTGGCGGACTCGGTGTTGGGGTGGGCCTCGGCCTCGATGTTGGCGGTTGTCGTGGCGGTGACGCCGAGGTTCGCGTGAGTCGTAGCGGACGCGCCCGCTTTGGCTTCGATTTCGGCGAACGCAGGCGCGCCGTCGGCGGTCAGGAGCGCGGCGCTTTCGCCGGCTTCGATCCATTCGACTTCGTGCGGGGCAACCGCCTCTTGAAGCAGCGCTCGCGCGATATGCCGCCAAACGGCGAATGAGGGTTCGATACGGATGCTTTTCATCAGACTTCTCCAGCGCGACGACGCGCGCTGTATGGCTGTCGACAAAGGTGTCTTTGCGGCTTGGGCCAGGATTGACCAGACGGCGCCGTGTACGCCAAACACTGTATATTTATACAGTGTTTGGCGTACAAAATGCAATGCCGCCGATGCCGCGAAAAATGGAAGGCGCAGCCGAAAAACGGTGGAGGAGAGAGGAGAGAGGGGGCGCCTAACGGCGCAAATCTTCCGGCGTGTCGACGTCGCCGAGAATCCCCGCGTCGTCGACTTCGATTTTCGTGACCTTGTGCGAAGCCAGCAGGCTGCGGGCGCCGACGTCGCCATCGAGCGCGGCAAGCGCATCGCGATGCTCGGCGTGAAAACCGACCGGGTGTCCGCGCTGTCCGCGATACATCGGCACGACGATCGACGCGCCGTCGTCGAGCGTGCGCGCCACCCTGTCGATCGTCGCCGACGCGATCCACGGCATGTCGGCGAGCGCGACGATCCAGCCTTCGGCTTCGCTGGTTGCGTGCACGCCGGCCGCGAGGCTCGCGCCCATGCCGCGCTCGGCGTCGAGCGTGAACACGACCTCGCAGCCCGCGGCGTTGAGCACCTGAGCGAGCGTCTCGGCGCCGGGGCGCACGACGGCGATTACATGCGGCACGGTGAGGAGAAGCTGATGCGCGGCGGCGCGCGCGACGGGCATTCCGTTAGGTAGCGGCGCAAGCAGTTTGTTTTGCAAACCGAGTGGATCGAAACGCGAGCCGAGGCCGGCGGCGAGCAGCAGTCCGGTGGCGGACGAGGCGTAGGTCATCGTGCGGGGCCGCTGGGAAGATGGCTCCGATTGTGCAACGTGAGGTGCAGCGCAGCAAGCGCAATGATCGGCGGTCAGTACAAGGGATCGCCTCTTAAGCCAATCATCGGACCACACGCACCCGCTATGAAGCCGATCGATCGTTACGCCGCGCTCATGCCGCTCGCACACGAGCAGGCCGTGCTTGCGTAGGGTTCACGCGGCCCCGAGCTCAAACCTCCATCACCTTATCCAACGTAATCGGCAAATCGCGCACCCTCACACCGGTTGCGTGGTATACCGCATTCCCGATCGCGGCGACCACGCCGGTAATCCCGATCTCCCCGATCCCGCGTGCGCCGAGCGAGTTGAAATGCGGGTCGGGCACGTCGAGCACGGTCACGTCGATGGTGCCGATATCCGCGTTCACCGGCACGTGGTACTCGGCGAGGTTCGCGTTGACGAAGCGTCCGTAGCGCGCATCGAGCAGCGTCTCTTCTTCGAGCGCCGCGCCGACGCCCCACACGATGCCGCCCATCAACTGGCTGCGCGCGGTCTTCGCATTTAGCACGCGTCCCACGTCGTAGACGCCGACGACGCGCGCCACGCGGATCGTGCCGAGATCGGCGTCGACATGCACCTCCGCGAACACCGCGCCGAACGAATGGAACGCGTACCGCTCGCGCTCTTCGCCGCGTTTCGCGCTCGCCTCCGCCTCGATCGGCTGCCCGCCCGCACGCGCGATGATGGCCGCGGCAGGATCGCGGCGCGTCGGGTCTGCGCGGCTCACAACCCAGCCGTCGACGACGGTCACGTCATCCGGCGACGCGCCGTGCAACGGTGAGCCGCCATCCGCGAGCGCGAGTTCGATCAAGCGTCGACGCGCGCCGCTTGCCGCCTCTCGTACCGCCGGCGAGACGCTGGCCGCCGATTGCGAGCCGCCCGATCCCGGCGCGCGCGGCAGCCGGGAATCGCCGAGCCCGAAGCTCACGCGCTCGACCGGAAAGCCGAGCGCCTCGGCGGCGACCTGCGTCATGATCGTGTAGGTGCCGGTGCCGATGTCCTGCGTCCCCGATACGACGATCGCGTTGCCGTCGGGCAGGATGCGCGCGAGCGCCGATGCGTCGCTGCGATTCGCGGGATAGGTCACGGTCGCCATCCCCATGCCGATCAGCGTATGACCGTCGCGCATCGAACGCGGCGTATCCGTGCGCCGCGACCAGCCGAACTTCTCCGCGCCGACGTGATAGCACTCGCGCAGATGCTTGCTCGACCAGGGCTTGTTCTCCTGCGGTTCGACCTCGGCGTAGTTCTTCAGGCGCAGCGCGACGGGGTCCATCTGCAACGCGTAGGCGAGTTCGTCCATCGACGTTTCGAGTGCGAACGAACCCGTCATCTCGCCCGGCGCGCGCATGAACGTGGGCGTGCCGACGTTCATGCGCACGAGCCGCCAGCTCGTCGCTTGATTGGGCACGGCATACAGCATGCGCGTGACCATCGGGCAGGTCTCGGTCCAGTCCTCGATCATCGATGTGTTGGCATAGGTGTCGTGCCGCATGCCGGTGAGCGTGCCGTCGGGGTGCGCCGCGAGCACCATGTGCTGCTCGGTGCGCGGCCTGCCGCCGACGGGTCCGAACATTTGCGGGCGCGTCAGCGCGAGCCGCACCGGGCGGCCCACCTCCTTCGCGGCCACCGCGCAAAGCGCGGTGTGCGACCACACCGACCCCTTGCAGCCGAAGCCGCCGCCGAGAAACGGCGAGATCACGTGCACGTTTTCCGGTTTCATGCCGAGGATCTTCGCGACCGCGGCCTGAGCGTTGGTGACGCCTTGAGTGGTGTCGTAGAGCGTGAGGTCGGGACCGTCCCACGCGGCCATCGTCGCGTGCGGCTCCATCGGGTTGTGATGCTCCATCGGCGTCGTATAGACGGCATCGACGCGCACCGTGCCCGCTTGCAGACCGGCATCGATATCGCCGCGCAACGTTTCGACGGCGCGGCCTTGCTGCGGAGCGGGTTTGTGCGCGTTGGCCCTGGCGCTTTCGAAGTCCGTCACCGGATTCGAGCTCGCCTGATACGCGACGCGCAGCTGCCGCGCGGCGTCCGTCGCGCGTTCGAGCGTATCCGCGACGACCACCGCAATCGGCTCGTTGCTGTAGTGCACCTCGTTGTCCTGCAAGAGCGACAAGCGCCGCACTGCCGGCGGCGAGGCCGACTTCGCGCCGGGCAGGCCCGGCATGTTTCGCGACGTCAGCACGAGCAGCACGCCCGGCATCGACTGCGCTCGGCTCGTATCGATCGAGGCGATCGTGCCGCGCGCGATCGTGCTCGTCACGAGCACGGCATGCGCAAGCTTCGCCTCGGGGAACTCCGCCGCGTACTTTGCCTGGCCCGTGACCTTGAGAACGCCGTCGGTGCGGTCCATGGGCTGGCCGATGATCGTGCTCATGCGAGTTCTCCCTTCGACGCCGACGCGACCGCCGATGCGCGCCCTGCCGCGAGATCGACGGCACGCACGATCGCGCGCTGCGCGAGCGCGACCTTGTAGCGGTTTTCACTTTGCGGCTGCGCTTCGCGCAACTCCGCTGCAGCAGCCTCGCGAAGCGCCGCCTCGCTGAGCGGACGCCCCGTGAGCATGCGTTCCGCGATGTTTGCTCGCCACGGTTTGTGGGCGACGCCGCCGAGCGCGATGCGCACGCTCTTGATGGTGTGACGGTCCATCTGCATCGCCGCCGCGACCGACACCAACGCAAACGCGTAGCTCGCTCTATCGCGCACCTTCAGATAATGCGAATGCTCGGCGTAAGCGGGCGGCGGCAAATCGACCGCAGTGATCAATTCGCCCGGCTGCAACGTCGTATCGAGATCGGGACGGCCGCCCGGCAGCCGATGAAAATCCG
>DATGHJ010000238.1:0-2832 GCA_035308085.1 Trinickia sp.
AAAAGTAATGAGAATGCGTTTCATAGCAACGGTTGTCTCCTCCGAGAAGCCGGCAGAAGTGCCGGTCTTGCGACGTTTGGCAGCGCGCTCGCGCATGCCTGCCTGGGCAAGGATTTCGCCGCGCGTTAGATAATGCGACGACTTCTAAATATGAGCGGCCAGGAAAAAGTGGGGGTCGTCGGCACGGGCCGAATGGGCGCCAACATCGCTAAACGTCTGCACGATGTCGGCTACCTTATTGCCGCGCTGTACGACGTTCGAAACGATGCCGCGGCGGAAACGGCCGCCGAAACCGGCGGCGAGGTGACGTCGTCGCTCGCGCGCGTGACCGAGCTTTCCGACGTCGTGATCACGGTCGTCACCGACGACGCGGCAATGTATCGAATCTTCCCGACCGAAGGCGACTCTCTGCTGACCGGGGCGCGCGGCAAGGTGTTCATCAACTGCGCGACCGTCACCCCGAAGGTGCACGTCGACGTCGAGCGGCTCGCACAGGCGCAGGGCGCGGACTCGCTCGAAGCCTGCATGGCGAGCTCGATCACGCAGGCTCGCGACGGCACGCTCTATCTGATGATCGGGGGACGCCGCGAAGCCTTCGACCGAATGAAGCCGCTCCTTGAGAAGATGAGCGTCTCGCTGAAGTACATCGGTAAGGCCGGACGGGCGGCCCAAGTCAAAGCGTTGGTCAACATGGTGATGAACATCAACACCGCCGGTCTCGCGGAAGGCCTCGGTCTGGGCGACGCGCTGGGGCTCGACCTGGACATGCTGCGCGAAGTGTTCTCTCAGACCGGAGCGAACTCGCGCGTGCTCGAAACCGACGGCGCCGACATGCAGAATCGCGACCACGACGTCTATTTTTCGGCCACGCACGCCGCGAAAGACAGCGGCATCGCGCTCGCGCTTGCCGCGGGCGTCGACCTCAGCCTCCCCCTTGCGCGCGCGACGTTCGAACAATACGAGCGCATGAAGGCGCTCGGGCTCGGAGATCTCGACAAGTCCGGCGTATCCGAGCTTACCTTCAAGTCACGACACGCCCGCGAGGCGGCGCGAAACTAACTACGGAAGGAATAGAAATGGCCACCGAAACCCGAACGAACATCGTGCCCTTGGTCAGTTCCGGAACCGCCGGCCCACTCGGCGCGATTCACGTGCCGCGCCTCTGGCTCAAGCTGTCGCTGGCGGGAATCGGCGCGCTGCCGGACGGCTACGACGAGTGCGGCGCCGGCTTCGATGCGATGACGCTGAACGCGCTCGGCCTCGATCGCCAAGCGACGATCGACTTCGTGCGCCGTAACAAGCCGAGCTACATGGAGTTCGAAAAGTGGATCGTCGCCAACGGCAAGACCGACAAGGCGACGATCGAGCGTCACAACGCGGCGATCCGCGCCTACAATCACGGCGACGATCTAGCCAAGAGTATGCGCGCGAGCTGCAAGATCGACGACGCGTCCGTGAATGACGCGGTAACGCTCAATACGGTCGAAGATCTCGACGAGATCTACCACCAGGCCCTGCGCGGCTAGCCGCTCCGGAAGGCTCCGAACCGCAAGCCGGCGACCCCTTGGCTTTTGGGACCGCCGGATGTATGCTTGCCCTGCACGCCAGGGAAGGCTCAGCGCTTTCGCGTCCGGCGTGTAAGGAGACCACATGCGGTTTATCGGTTTGGCGCTCGGCGTCGTGCTGCTTGCGTCGGCCTTCGTTGTCGGTAGGGTTACCGCACCGTCAACGGCCGCCGCCTCAATGCTGACGCCCGAGGTAACGACGTTCTCGCACTTCGAATGCTACATGGCGAAATTTGGACAGGAGCCCAGCGCGGCCGTTGAGCTCACGGACCAGTTTCAGCAGTATCAGACCAAGATCGGACCTCCCCAGCTTTTCTGCACGCCGGTGACGAAGAAAGTCATATCCGGCCCGCATCTCAAGCCGCCCGCACCGGCAGATCACCTGACGTGCTACTCGATCCAGGGTCCGCAGATTCAGCAATCGCGGGCGTACGCGAACCAGTTTGTCCACGACAAAGTGGTGGTCGGCACACCGAGTCTGTTGTGCGTGCCCACGCATAAGACGGGGTAGATAGGCATCGGGCTCCGCCGTTTCGTAACAGACAAGGGCGCCCGAGCGAATTCGGGCGCCCTTCCTTAAACGACGGAGGCGAACGTGACGGCAAAGAGCCGCTTTATCGATCAGGCGATCCAGGAATACATCATCGCGTCAACCGTGCGCGAGCATCCGCTCTTGCGCGAGCTGCGCGAGGAGACGTCAGGGCTGCCCAACGCGCGGATGCAGATTGGCCCGGAGCAGGGTCAGTTCATGACGCTCTTGGCGCACGCGATCGGCGCGCGGCGCTACCTGGAGATCGGCGTCTTCACCGGCTATAGTTCGCTCGCCATGGCGCTCGCGCTGCCGCGAAACGGCTCCGTCCTCGCCTGCGACGTCAGCGAAGAATATACTGCCGTCGCGCGCCGCTACTGGGAGGCCGCCGGCGTGGCGAACAAGATCGATCTCCGCATCGGGCCGGCGCTCGAGACGCTGGCAGCGCTGCGCGCGCAGAACGCCGCGCCCTTCGACATGGCGTTCATCGACGCCGACAAGGCGAACGTGAATGTATATTACGAAGCGTGTTTGGAGTTGCTGCGCCCGAACGGATTGGTGCTCGTCGACAACGTGCTGTGGGACGGGGCGGTCGTCGATCCGGCGCAAGACGATGCCGACACGCTAGCGTTGCGCGAGGTCAGCCTACGGGCAGGGCGCGACGACCGCGTCGAGGCTGTGCTCGTGCCGATCTGCGACGGGCTGCTGATCGCGCGAAAGCGCGGGCCGGCTATGGAG
>DATGHJ010000239.1:0-2097 GCA_035308085.1 Trinickia sp.
CCTGCCGACATCACGCCGATCCGGTCGCAGATCAGCATCAGCTCGCGCAAATCGCTCGACACAACGACGAGCGCGCGCCCTTCGCGCGCGAGCCTGCCCATGAGGCCGTAGATGTCGAACTTCGCGCCGACGTCGATGCCGCGCGTCGGCTCGTCGAATAGCAGCACCGTGGTTGCCCGCGCGAGCCAGCGGCCGATCACGACTTTCTGCTGGTTGCCGCCCGACAGCTCGCCGACCGGCTGCGCCGGCCCCGTCGAGCGCACGCGCAGCGCATCGATCTGGGTCTGCGCGAGCGCCGTTTCGCGGCGCGCATCGACGATGCCGCGCTTGGCGACGCCGCGCAGATTGCCGAGCGAGACGTTCGCGGCGATCGGCTGCGGCAGCAGCAATCCTTCACCCTTGCGATCCTCTGTGATGAGCGCAATGCCATGCTTCACCGCATCGGCCGGCGACGCGATACGCACCGGTGCGAGCGGCCGGCCGACCGAGACCGTCCCTCGATCCGCGAGATCGGCACCGTAAATCAGGCGCATCAGCTCCGTGCGCCCCGCGCCGATCAGCCCGCTCACGCCGAAAATTTCGCCCTCGCGCACCTCGAACGAGACGTCGCGCACCACCTGGCCGCGGCCGAGCTTGTCGACTTTCAAAAGCGGCGCGCCGATCTTGCGTTCGCCGAGATCGATCCGCTCGCCGATCTCACGCCCGACCATCAGCGTGACGATGCGCTCGCTCGTCACGTTCGCCATGCGGTCCGCGTAGACGAGGCGGCCGTCGCGCAGCACGGCGACGCGATCGGCGATACGCGCGAGCTCCTCCAGGCGATGCGAGATGTAGACGAGCGCCACGCCGCGATGCTTGAGCCGCTCGATCTGCTCGAACAGCAAGTCGACTTCGCGCGCGGTCAGCATCGCGGTGGGCTCGTCGAGGATCAGCACGCGGCAGTCGCCGATCAGGTTGCGCGCAATCTCGACCATCTGCTGGTGACCGATGCCGAGCTCGCCAACGAGCGTATCGGGATCGATCGCGTCGAGCCCGACCTGCGCCATCGCGGCGCGAGCGTCTTCGCGCAGCCGCCGCCGGTCGATCCAGCCCAGCGCTTTCGGGCCCACGCGCGGCAGGTGGTTCAAAAACAAGTTCTCGGCCACCGAGAGCGTCGGCAGCAGATTCAGCTCCTGCATGACCATCCGCACGCCGAGCGCCTCGGCGGCCGTGCGGCTCGCCGGCGCATAAGGCTCGTGGGCGAGCCACAGCTGCCCGGTGGTCGGCTCGGTGAACCCGCCGATGATCTTCGACAGCGTGCTCTTGCCCGCGCCGTTCTCGCCCGTCAACGCCAACACCTCGCCCGCGAACAGTTCGAGCGCGACGTCGGCCAGTACCGGCTCGGCGTAGGTCTTGCCGATGCCGGTCACGGACAGCACTGGGGTCATTTCGTCGTGGGTCGAATCCATCGCGAATCGGCGGTCGCCATGAGGGCTATCTTGAAGATAACGGCAATGCCGCGCCTTTCTTGAGTATTGGTTGAATTAGCGGGGGGCGCCGGGCGTCTGGCGCCGGCTAGTTGCCGGACCCGCCAAGACAGGCTGGACCGACAGGGGCAGCCCTCGCCCGTCGAACCGGCGGGGACGCCCCTTGGCGGCACCCGCCGGCCGTCAGCGTCACTTGGTGACGAGATCGACCGGCGTCTCGACGACGCCCGACAGCTCCGATTGCTTCTTGTGCCCCGCGATCGCCTTCAACGCGGTGTCGATGCCGAACACCGCCTGTTTCGCGGCGTACTGATTGGCCGTTGCCAGCACGCGGCCGTCCTTGAGCATCGGCTTGATTGCGTCGATGTCGTCGTAGCCGACCACGTACACCTTGCCCTGCTTGCCCGCGGCGCGCACCGCCGACACGGCGCCGATCGCCATGTTGTCGTTGCCGCACAGGAGCGCCTTCAGGTTCGGATACTCGTTCAGCATCGCGGAGGCCACCGCATTGCCCTTGTCGATCTCCCACTCGCCGGACTGCACCGAATCGATCTTCGCGCCGACCTTCTGCATCGCGTCCTTGAAGCCCGCGGTGCGCTGCTGCGCGTTGGTGGTCGTCGACACGCCCTCG
>DATGHJ010000240.1:0-5786 GCA_035308085.1 Trinickia sp.
CAGCGCAAGACGGCCATGCGTCACGACTCCTCGACTACGGGCAGACGCAGCTCGGCCCGAGATTTCGCATCGTCGTCGCGCCGCACGCGACGCGCGGCAGTGGCAGTGGCAGCTTTGCCGCCTTGCCAGAAGTCGAAATAGTTGAACCAGTTATAGGGCGCGGCGCGGCAATGTTTTTCCAGCAGCGCGACGTAGCGCACGAGCGCGGCGCGGACTGCCTCGTTGCGTTCGCTGCGCGGCACAGCGGTGAAATCGGTGAGCGCCTCGAAGTGCACGTCGTAGCGATTGCCGCCGCGATACAGACCCGTCATGAAGATGACCGGGCGCCGCAGCATCGCGGCCATGCGCAGCGGCCCGAGCGGAAACGCGGCGGGCGCGCCGAGGAAGGGAAGGTGTTCGAGCGAGTCGCTGTCTCCGGAGAGCAGCGTGCGGTCGGCGAGCATCCCGATCATGCAGCCGTCGTCGAGGCTCTCGCTCGCCTTGAGCATCGAATCGGCCCGTCCGAGACTGATGACGTTTTCTCTCGCGGCGGGGTTCACGGTCTCGAGAATCGCATTGATGTTGCGCGCGTTCTCCTCGTACATCATGACGGCGACGCGCAGCTCGGGCAGCGTGCGGCCGATCGTGCGCACGACTTCGAAGCTGCCCAGGTGCCCGCCGAGCAGAAACGCGCCGTCGCCTTGCGCGAGCGCGGCAAGCACGTGCTTGCCGCCGTGCACGCGGATGTCGAACAGATCGAAGCGCTCGGAGAGCAGGTAGATGCGATCGTGAATCGTCGAGCCGAAAGTCAGCATGTGGCGATAGACGTCGCGCCAGCCGGCGGGCCGGCCGAGCACGCGGCCGAGGTAGTCGCGCGAGGCTTCGCGCGCATGCGGCGAGAACAGCACGAAATAGGCGGCGACGGCCCGCAGGACGACGCGGCCGAGCCGCCGTCCGAGCCGCAGCGAAAGCCACGTCATGATGCGCAGCAGCGTCGGATGACTGCGCTCTTCGCGCTCGGCCCAGGCGGCGCGGGCGGTGGTTCCGGGCAGCTTCATGTCGCAGCCTCCCGCTCAGCTAACACGCCGGTCGCGACCGTGCGTGCGCCGGCCGTGACGGCGAACTGAATCGCACCGTTGTCGCCCGTGCGATACGTGAGCTCGAACGGCACGCCCGGCGCCGCGGAGTTCGGAAACTTCGCGGAACGGATCTTGAACGCATGCAGAGGGCGTTCGAGCGCGCGGCCGATACCGTTGATCGCATGCTCGAGGAGCACCACGCCGGGCACGATCGGCTGCCCTGGAAAGTGACCGGGCAGGGCGGGATGGTCGAGCGGGATGTCGAAGGTGAGCGGCTGGGCTTCATGAGCGGTGTGACGCGCGGCGCCTTTCGCTGCGCGACGGGCATGCTGAGCGGCAAGCGAAACCAACGCCTCGCGCGGCAGCTTGCCGGCTTCGTTGCGCGGCAGCGCATCGACGAACCGTAACGGACGCGGCATGAACGCGGCATCGATGCGTTCGCGCAGGGCACGCTGCAGTTCGGCGCAAGAGAGTGCGGGGGCCACGACGAACGCGGCGAGCCGCGCGACCGTTTCGGGCCGCTCGTCGTTGGCGTGCAACGAGAGGTCCGGCATGAAAAACACGCCGTCCGTCACGCCCGGTATCGCATTCAGTTGATGGTTCAGATAGCCGAGCGACGTGCGCTTGCCGGCGATGTTGATCAGGTCGGCCTTGCGCCCGTGCAGCAGGAAGTGCGTATCGTCGAGCCGTTCCAGCACGTCGCCCATCGGCGACGGCGCTTCGATGTGCCCTCCGGCCGCCCAAATTTCGGCTTCGGCGTCCTGCGTCCCGCCGCGCACTTGCAGTGCGACCTCCGGCACGAGCTGCCAGCGCTCGTCAAACGCCGTGCGCCGGGTCGCGATCTTGCCTGTTTCGGTGCTGCCGTAGATTTCCATCAGCGGCGCGGCGAGACGCGTTTCGGCTTCTGCGGCCAGCGTCGCTGAAAGCGGTGCGGTGGCCGACAGGATCAGCGACACGCGCGGCTGATGCGTGCTTTCCGACATCAACAGCGCGCGCAGATGAATCGGCGAGGTGACGAGCACGCGCGGCTCAGGCACGGCCTCGAGCGCCAAGCGGATGTCGGCGGGATAGAACGGCTGACGGTCGCTGAGCGCAAGCCCGCCGATCAACGCGAGCAGGATCGTGTGTTCGAAGCCGTACATGTGCTGCGGCGGCACCGTGCCGACGAGCGTGGCGGCGTGTGCACCGGCAAGCCCGAGCGGCTCCAGTCCGGCGCGCACGCTCTTGAAGAGCGCGCCCCAGGTCTTGCGGTGAGGGACGGGCGTGCCGGTCGAGCCCGATGTGAAGAGGTACGCGGCAATGCGCGAGGCTTCGATGCGCGGCACGGCTTCATGCACGCCGGCAGCGGCGCCGCTCGCGCCCGGGGCGGCGCGATCCAGCTCGGGAAAGCGAAACCCCGGCAGCCCGATCGCACCCTCGGTTGAATCGTGCAGGCAGAACGTATCGGGCGCGAACGACGCAAGCTGGCGTAAGGATTCGTGGGTGTGCGTCGAGGGCAGCAACGTCACCTTGCCGGCGACGAGCGCCGCGCAAAAGCCGACCGCGAATCGGTAGCGGTCCTTGCACGCGTTGAAGACGTGCCCGCCCGGCGGCAAAGCCGCAGCGAGCCGTGCCACGTCGGCGAGAAACTCGCTGACCGAAACCGGCGCGCCATCGCGCCAGGCAATCGGCTCATCGAGCGACGAATGGGATACGAGCGGAAAACTCGGCATAGCGTCAAGAAAAGCAGTAGCAGTGCGCGCGCGAAGCATCGCAAGCGTATGCCGCGAACGGCGATTTCAACGTGCCTCCACGGCGGCGTGATCGCGCATCGCGCGCCGGTAGGCGCGGACCCCGTCGAGAATGCTGGAGCGCTCGCCCGGCAAGGCGAAGCGGCGGCATCCGTACTCGGCGGCAAACATCAACGCGACGAGCGGCAACATCAAGTAATTGGCGAACGTCGACCAGACCACGATCGAACTTAGCGCGAACAACAGCGTCGACATGCCGGCCGTCGTGATGAAGAACAGCGTCCACGCGAGCGTGATGCGCCGCGTGTAGACCGCGACGGCCGGCGTGAGCGGCCCGTGCACCATCGCGGCGAACCGGCTGCATAGCGGTTCTTGTCCCGGGCGCAGCGTGCGGCCGAAAACGGCGGCCATCATGAGATTGAACGACAGGTGCTCGAGATACAGCCCCCATTCGAAATGCCGTGCAAGCGGCGCGCGCAACATCCACAGCGCCGCGCACGCGACGAGCCAAAGCGGCAGCATCCAGCCGCGACGGCTCGGCTGCAGCGCGGCGGCGAGCGCGAGCGCCAAGAGCGGCGTCAGGGCCAGCGCGAGACCGACGCCCTGCAGCCCGGGCGTGCTCACCGCGTAGTGAGCGCCGATCTCGTACCCGGCGACGAACGCCACGCCGAGCGCCGCGCGCGCGAAGCGAGCCAGCCCGTTCACGCCGCGCCCCCGGCGAGGCCATGCCGCGGCTGCGGCTGGACGGAAAGCCGATGATTTAAAATACTGAGCATTCTAGTTTTGCGAAGCCGACAAAAAGCCGACGAAATCTGGGCCGACGAAATCTGCCTGTGGCGGGGAGCCTTCCCCATCGCATCGAGTCGACGGATGTTACGGTTTTCCCATGACGCAAAGGTTGCGTTTTGTAACCGTTTGTATGGCGCGCGAGCGGGCGTGCAAGGACCCAATTTTAACGCATGCGTCGCCTTTTCAAGATTTCCCGGTGGTTGCGCCGCCAAGCGGGGCGCCGCTGGGGCAGACAATCCAAGAGGTTCTGTAACCGTTTTTTCGCGTACCAGGCGTGACCCGTAGTTAGAATCGCTCCGAACCTGAGGGGCCCCGTTTCCGGGCGTCCCCGCCGCCGGGCCGGCTGCACGTAAGCGTGGCCGTTGCTCGTCGCCGTCTCAGGCCATTTTTCGCTGTAAATCGCCGTTGCATGCATGATGAACGAACTGGAAAAAGAGCTCGCCGGATTGATCATCCGCGAACTGAACCTTGAAGACATTCAGCGCGAGGAAGTGTCCGCAGAGACTCCGTTGTACGGCGAAGGCTTCGGGCTCGATTCCATCGACATTTTGGAAATCGCGCTCTTGATCTCCAAGAAGTACGGCTTTGCGCTGCGTTCGGACAATCCCGACAATGCAAAGATTTTCGCCACGCTGGGCGGATTGGCCGCCTACGTCGCGGAGCACCGCGTCCGCTAGGCTCGCGCTCGCTCATTCAGGCTCACATCGGGATCATGACGAACGCACGGAAGAGAGCGCTGGTCACGGGCGGCAGCGGCGCATTGGGGCAAGCGATCAGCGTTGCCTTGGCGAGCGCCGGCCACGAAGTTTGGGTGCATGCGAGCAGCAGCCTCGCGCGTGCCGAAGCAACGGTGCGGCGCATCGTCGAGACCGGGGGCGCCGCGCATGCGATTGCGTTCGACGTGACCGATGCCGACGCGGCACGAGCTGCTTTGGAAGCCGTGCTCGAAGGCGGCGCGCTTCAGATCCTCGTCAACAACGCCGGCATTCACGATGACGCGCCGATGGCCGGCATGACGCAGCATCAATGGAAGCGCGTGATCGACGTCTCGCTCAACGGTTTCTTCAACGTCACGCAGCCGCTCCTGATGCCGATGATTCGCGCGCGCTGGGGGCGCATCGTCAACATCGCGTCGGTGGCCGGCGTGATGGGCAATCGCGGACAGGCCAACTATGCGGCCGCGAAAGCCGGCTTGATCGGCGCGACGAAATCGCTTTCGCTGGAGCTTGCATCGCGCGGCATCACCGTCAATGCGGTGGCGCCCGGCATCATCGCGTCGCCGATGATCGAGGGCGCGTTTCCGCCTGAGCGCATCAAGCAGATCGTGCCGGCGGGCAGAGCAGGCGAGCCGGCGGAAGTGGCGGCGATGGTCGCGTACCTGGCCTCGGATGCGGCCGCTTACGTCACGGGGCAAGTGCTGTCGATCAACGGCGGGCTCGCCTGACACGCGCACCCGTGGGTCACTTATCGATCGCCGCCAAGCCGCTCACCGAGTTCATCGCGCAACGCAACGCCCGGAACGCGTCCCTTCCCCGCTCACTCGATAACCATCGACTCGCTGTACCCATGCCCACTCCACGAGCGTCGTCCACCCATCTCGTCCTGATTCCGAGCTACAACTCGGGAGAGAAGCTCGACGAGACCGTGCGCAGTGCGCTAGCGCATTGGGCGCCCGTCTGGGTCGTCGTCGACGGCAGCACCGACGGCAGCACGCCGCGGCTGTTGGCGATGGCCGAAAGCGATCCGGGGCTGCATGTCATCGTGTTGCCTGTCAATCAGGGCAAGGGCGCGGCCGTGCTCGCGGGGCTCGACGAAGCCGCGGCGAGCGGCTTCACGCACGTGCTCACGATGGACTCCGACGGACAGCATCCCGCGCATTTGATCGAAGCGTTCATGGAGGCTTCGAAGGCGGCGCCCGGATGCATGGTGCTGGGCCTGCCGAAATTCGACGCGACGGCGCCGCGGGCGCGCGTCTACGGCAGGCGGCTATCGAATCTTTGCGCCAACATCGAGACCCTCTGGGCCGGGATCGGCGATTCGCTGTTTGGTTTTCGCGTGTACCCGGTCGAGCCGCTGCGCGCGCTGATGCGCAAGCGCTCGTGGATGCGGCGCTTCGACTTCGATCCCGAAGCGGCCGTGCGTTTGTGCTGGGCTGGCGTGCGGCCGATCAGGCTCGATGCGCCGGTGCGCTACTTTCGCCGCGACGAGG
>DATGHJ010000241.1:0-3742 GCA_035308085.1 Trinickia sp.
CGTCAACGAGATCAATCTCCAGCCGCCCGTGACGAAGATCGCTGAGGAGCTTTATCACCTCCACACGTTCATGCTGATCCTCTGTACGGTGATCTTCGTGGGCGTGTTCGGCGTGATGTTCTATTCGATGTTCGCGCACCGCAAATCGAAGGGCCACAAGGCCGCGAATTTCCACGAAAGCACCACCGTCGAAATCATCTGGACGATCGTGCCGTTCATCATTGTCGTCCTGATGGCACTGCCGGCCACCAAGACCGTGGTCGCGATGAAGGACACGTCCAACGCCGATCTCACCGTCAAGGTGACCGGCTATCAATGGAAGTGGAACTACGACTACGTGAAGGGCCCGGGCGAAGGCATCAACTTCTACTCGACGCTCACGACGCCGCGTAGCGAAGTCGACGGAACCGCGCCGAAGACCGATACCTATCTGCAGGAAGTCGACAATCCGCTCGTGGTGCCGGTCAATCAGAAGATCCGCATCATCACCACCGCCAACGACGTCGTGCACTCCTGGTACGTGCCCGCGTTCGGCGTGAAGCAGGATGCGATTCCGGGGTTCGTGCGCGACACCTGGTTCAAGGCCGACAAGGTCGGCACCTTCCGCGGCTTCTGCACGGAGTTGTGCGGCAAGGAGCACGCGTTCATGCCGGTCGTCGTCGAAGTGCTGTCGCAAGACGACTACGCCAAATGGGTCGACGACCAGAAGAAGAAAATGGCCGCCGGCGCCGACGATCCGAACAAGACTTACACGTTGGCCGAGCTGATGGCTCGCGGCCAGCAGGTCTACACGTCGAACTGCGCGGTCTGCCACCAGCCGACCGGCAAGGGCGCAGGCGCGTTCCCGGCGCTCGACGGCAGCAAGATCGCCAACGGCCCGATCGCCAATCACGTGAGCATCGTGCTGCACGGCAAGAATGCGATGCCGTCGTGGGCGCCGACGCTGAACGACGTCGAGATCGCGTCGGTCATCACGTTCGAGCGCAACTCGTGGGGCAACCATACGGGAGATATTCTCCAGCCGCGTCAGGTCGCCGACGCCCGCAACGGCAAGATGCCGGAAGGCGGCGATCACCTGAGCGGCGCAACCGCGGCGAGCGGCGCGGAGGCGGCTTCGGCTGCGGCGCCGGCGTCCGGAGCCTGATGTGCCGCTATGTGTCGCTGTGTTCGTCACAGTCAAGAGTGCTGCTGTATTCGCTTTAGGAGATTCTCATGTCGTCTAGCATCGGACACGATGTAGCCGCGGGCCACCAACATGTGCATGGCGATCATGCGCATGAGACGCCGCACGGCTGGCGCCGCTGGCTTTTCGCCACCAATCACAAGGACATCGGTACGCTGTACCTGATCTTCTCGTTCGTCATGTTCCTGTCCGGGGGCGTGATGGCGCTGATGATCCGTGCCGAGTTGTTCGAGCCGGGCTTGCAGATCATGCGCCCCGAGTTCTTCAACCAGTTGACCACCATGCACGGCCTCATCATGATCTTCGGCGCGATCATGCCGGCCTTCGTCGGCTTCGCGAACTGGATGATCCCGCTGCAAATCGGCGCGTCCGATATGGCGTTCGCGCGGATGAACAACTTCAGCTTCTGGCTGTTGCCGGTCGCAGGGGTGCTGCTGGTCGGCTCGTTCTTCGCGCCGGGCGGCGCGACCGCCGCGGGCTGGACGCTCTATGCGCCGCTGTCGACGCAAATGGGCCCGGGCATGGACTTCGCGATCTTTGCGATCCACTTGATGGGCGCCTCCTCGATCATGGGCGGCATCAACATCGTCGTGACGATCCTGAACCTGCGCGCACCCGGTCTCACGCTGATGAAGATGCCGATGTTCGTGTGGACGTGGCTCATCACCGCGTACCTGCTGATTGCCGTGATGCCGGTGCTGGCAGGCGCGATCACGATGGTGCTGTTCGATCGCCACTTCGGCACGTCGTTCTTCAATGCGGCGGGCGGCGGCGACCCGGTCATGTACCAGCACATCTTCTGGTTCTTCGGGCACCCCGAGGTGTACATCATGATCTTGCCGGCGTTCGGGATCGTGTCGCAGGTGATCCCGGCGTTTTCGCGCAAGCCGTTGTTCGGCTATAGCTCGATGGTGTACGCGACGGCGTCGATCGCGATCCTGTCGTTCATGGTCTGGGCGCACCATATGTTCGCGACCGGCATGCCGGTGACGGGCCAGTTGTTCTTCATGTACGCGACGATGCTGATCGCCGTGCCGACGGGCGTGAAGGTGTTCAACTGGGTCGCCACGATGTGGCGCGGTTCGCTGAGCTTCGAAACTCCGATGCTGTTTGCGGTCGGCTTCCTGCTCGTGTTCACGTTCGGCGGTCTCTCCGGCCTGATGCTGGCGATGGCGCCGCTCGACATCCAGTACCACGGCACCTACTTCGTGGTGGCGCACTTCCACTACGTGCTGGTGGCGGGCTCGCTCTTCGCGCTGTTCTCCGGGTGGTACTACTGGGCGCCGAAGTGGACAGGCTGGATGTACAACGAGACCCGCGGCAAGATCCACTTCTGGGGTACGATGATCTTCTTCAACCTCGCGTTCCTGCCGATGCACTTCGTGGGTCTCGCAGGCATGCCGCGTCGTTACGCCGACTACCCGGCGCAGTTCACCGACTGGAACCAGGTCATCACGATCGGCGCGTTCGGCTTCGGTCTGACACAGGTGTACTTCCTGTTCGCGGTCGTGCTGCCGGCTTACCGTGGCGGCGGCGAGCACGAGAAGGCGCCCGACAAGCCGTGGGATGGTGCGACCGGACTCGAGTGGACCGTGCCGAGCCCGGCTCCGTTCCACACGTTCGAAAACCCGCCGACGGTCGAATAAACGCCAGGCGAGTCAGGGATTCCCGGTCCGGGCAGAAGGCGGACCGGGGCTCCGCGCAGCGGCAATCACCACGCCGCAACGCTTGTCAGCAAAGCATCTCTAGAAAATTCGGAATGACCCGGAATCCACAAGAAAGGCGTACTCCCGAGCAAATTCGGGCGAGCAGCGTGAGGCTCGGTTTGATCCTGCTGGCCATCGCAGCCGCTTTTTTTGTGGGTATCGTTATCAAGCAGTGTTATTTCACCTGATCCTTTCGATCGGATCGGGTTTGAAGGCTCGTTGAGGAAGTTCGATGTCGACGCAACCACCGGCCAAGGCCGATCGTTCTTTTAACCGCTCGATGCGGTTCAAGCTCGTGGTCGTCGCGGTTCTGATGTTTGGTTTCGGTTTCGCGTTGATCCCGATGTATCGCGCGATCTGTCAGGTGACCGGCATCAACAACCTGGTGCAGCGCGACGCGACGGCGCGCGACGCGAAGAACACACAGGTGGACTTGTCGCGCACGATCTCGATCGAGTTCGACGCGAACGCGCGCGGTCCGCTCGGTTTCAAGCCAGAGCAGTCGTATATCGACGTCCACCCGGGTGAAGTGACGACGGTGATGTACCAGGTGACGAACGAGCAGGGGCGCACGGTGCACGCGCAGGCGATTCCGAGCTACGCGCCGATGCAGGCGACCGAGTATTTCAAGAAGATCGAATGTTTTTGCTTTACGCAGCAGACGCTCGCTGCGAACGAGACGAGGCGGATGCCGGTGGTGTTCGTCGTCGATCCGAAACTACCGAAGGATGTGAAGACGATCACGCTGTCGTACACCTTCTTCGAGTTGAATACGCCTGCGCCGACGGCGCGCGGGTCAGCGGGAGATGGAGCGAAAGCGCCAGCCAATCCCGCTTGAGCAGGATAGGGGAGG
>DATGHJ010000242.1:0-6736 GCA_035308085.1 Trinickia sp.
GCCTTCGAGCGTTTCGAAAGCGAGCCTGGCTGGCGCGCCGCCGTGCTGTTCGGCGCGGGCGGCACGTTCTGCGCGGGCGCCGATCTCACTGCGCTTGGCGACGACGCGCGCCGCAACGAACTGCATGCGGACGGCAGCGGCCCCGGGCCGATGGGACCGACGCGCATGGCGTTCACGAAACCCGTGATCGCGGCGATCGCGGGACACGCGGTGGCGGGCGGGCTCGAGCTGGCGGCGATGTGCGATCTGCGGGTCGTCGAGGAAGACGCCGTGCTCGGCGTGTTTTGCCGCCGCTTCGGCGTGCCGCTGATCGACGGCGGCACGATCCGGCTGCCGCGGCTGATCGGCTTGTCGCGCGCGCTCGATCTGATCCTGACGGGACGCGCGGTCGACGCAGCCGAAGCGCTCGCCATCGGCCTCGCCAACCGGGTGGTGCCGCCGGGCACGGCGCGCGCCGCGGCTGAAGCGCTCGCCGCCCAGCTTGCCGGGTTTCCACAGGCGGCGCTCTTTGCCGACCGGCGTTCGGCGCTCGAAAACAGCGCGCTCGGCGATCTCACCGAAGCGCTGCGCCGCGAAGGCGCGGGCGGCTATCGGGCAGTCTTCGACGAGGGGCTCGCGGGCGCGGCGCGCTTCGCCGCGGGCGCGGGGCGGCATGGGGTTTCAGCATCCTAGCAACAGTCCCCCTCGTGCCCCAGCGCGCCAATTTTGATTTAGGTAGAATCCCTTAGCCGTTTTCCCTAGCAGGCGCTCGCGTTTTCGTTCCGAAACGCGCGCCGGCAAGTTCTGCCCGAGTCTCCCCCGCCATGCCGTTGCCCCTTCTCGCCCTCGCCGTTGCCGCGTTTGGAATCGGTACCACCGAGTTCGTCATCATGGGGCTCCTGCCCAACGTCGCGCGCGATCTCGGCGTGACGATCCCCGCGGCCGGCATGCTCGTCTCCGGCTACGCGCTCGGCGTCACGATCGGCGCCCCGATCCTCGCGATCGCCACCGCCCGCATGCCGCGCAAGAAAGCGCTGATGAATTTGATCGGCGTGTTCATCGTCGGCAACCTGCTGTGCGCGGTCGCACCGCACTACGCAGTGCTGATGGCCGCGCGCGTCGTCACCGCGTTCTGTCACGGCGCGTTCTTCGGCATCGGCTCGGTGGTCGCGGCCGGCCTCGTTGCGCCGAACCGCCGCGCGCAGGCAATCGCGCTGATGTTCACGGGCCTCACGCTCGCGAACGTGCTCGGCGTGCCGCTCGGCACCGCGCTCGGCCAGGAGTTCGGCTGGCGCGCGACGTTCTGGGCCGTGACGGGCATCGGCATCCTCGCCGCCGGTGCGCTCGCCGTCTGCCTGCCGGCGCAAATCGACATGCAGGAGACCAGCCTCGTGCGCGAGTTCAGCGTGCTCAAGGACCCGCAGGTGCTGATGGTGCTCGGCATCAGCGCGCTCGCGTCGGCGAGTCTCTTTTCGGTTTTCACCTACATCACGCCGATTCTCGAAGACGTGACCGGCTTCACGCCGCACGCAGTCACGTTCGTGCTGCTGCTCTTCGGGCTCGGCCTCACCGTCGGCAGCACGCTCGGCGGCAAGCTCGCCGATTGGCGTCTGATGCCGTCGCTGCTCGCGTTTCTGCTCGCGATCGTCGCCGTGCTGACGATCTTCGCGGGAACCATGCACTCGGCCTACCCGGCGATGGCGACGATCTTTTTCTGGGGTGTGCTCGCGTTCGCGATCGTGCCGCCGCTGCAAATGCTGATCGTCCATCGGGCGAGCCATGCGCCGAACCTCGCGTCGACGCTCAATCAAGGCGCGTTCAACCTCGGCAATGCGACGGGCGCGTGGCTCGGCGGGACGGCGATCGCCGCGGGCGCGCCACTCACGTCGCTGCCGTGGGTTGGCATGGCGATGGCCATTGCGGCGCTGGCGTTGACGGTGTGGTCAGTGCAGCTCGAGCGCCGCACGCGGCGCGTGCCGGTCGGCGCACCGGGTTGAGGCGCGCCGCGCTTCCCGACAAACCTTCCCTCTTTCCCGCCAATAGCCTCAACAGCAGGCAATCCCTCTCGCGCCGCGGCAGGATAATCGACGCAGTGCTATTGGTTCCGCCGGCCCCGCTTGTTCACCGGCAAGGTACGTTCGCAAGCCTGTTGCTCGCGTGAACAGGCTCTAGCGTTGGGGGAGCGCACATGAAACGCTCGAGTTACGTGCAGCGCGTGCTCGCGCTGCTGATCGTCGCCATTTTCGCCAACTGCAGCGGCGGCGGAGGCGGGGGCGGTTCCAGCTCAAGCTCCAGCACGGGTTCCGGCCCGTCCTCGGGAAGCAGCTCCGGTTCGGGCACGAGTTCGCCAGGCGGAAGCACCTCGATGGCCACCGACGTCGTGACCTATCACAACGACATCGCCCGCACCGGCCAACAACTCGCCGAGACGAAGCTCACGCTCGCCAACGTGAATTCGGCGACGTTCGGCAAAATCGGCTTCGACACCACCGACGGCAAGGTCGATGCCGAGCCGCTGTATCTGTCTCAGGTGACGATCGGCGGCAGCAAGCACAACGTGCTCTACGTCGCGACCGAAAACGCGAGCGTCTACGCATTCGACGCCGACAACGGCGCCGTGCTCTGGCAGGTTTCGACTCTCGGCAAGAACGAAACGCCGAGCGACGACCTCGGGTGCTTCCAGATCTCGCCGCAAATCGGCATCACGTCGACGCCGGTAATCGATCGAAGCAAAGGGCCGAACGGCGCGATCTACGTGGTCGGCATGTCAAAGGACGCCTCGAGCAACTACCACCAGCGCATCCACGCGCTCGACATCACCACCGGCGCGGAATTGTTCGGCGGCCCGACGGAAATCAGTGCGTCCTATCCCGGCAACAGCACCAACGGCTCGGGCGGCACGCTCACGTTCAATCCGAAGCAATACGCGGAGCGCCAGTCGCTGCTGGAGCTGAACGGCAACATCTACACGGGCTGGACTTCGCACTGCGACGTCGAGCCCTACAACGGCTGGGTGATCGCCTACAGCGCCGACACGCTCATGCAGACGAGCGTGCTGAGCCTCACGCCAAACGGCACCGAAGGCTCGATCTGGATGAGCGGCGCGGGCATGGCCTCGGACGGCCAGTCGATTTACTTCCTCGACGCGAACGGCACCTTCGACACGACGCTCACGGCCAACGGCTTCCCCTCGCAGGGCGACTACGGCAACGCGTTCCTGAAGCTCGGCACGACGAACGGCCTGACCGTCTCCGACTACTTCGACATGTTGAACACGGCCGCCGAATCGCAGGCCGACGAAGACCTCGGCTCGGGTGGCGCGCTGGTGCTGCCGGACCAGGCCGACGCGAGCGGCACCGTCCACCATCTCGCGGTCGGCGCGGGCAAGGATTCGAGCATCTACGTCGTCAACCGCGACTCGATGGGCAAATTCAACGCGAACTCGAACAACATTTATCAGCAGATCAACGGACAGCTCGTCGGACCGGAGTTCGGCATGCCCGCGTACTTCAACGGCACGATCTACTTCGGCTCGATCGGCGACAAAATCAAGGCGTTTCCGATCGTCAACGCACGGGTGGCGACCGCGCCGACCAGCCAGTCGGCCGAATCGTTCGGCACGCCGGGCGCAACGCCGAGCATCTCGGCGAACGGCACGTCGAATGGGATCGTGTGGGTGGCGATGAACGGCGATATCGCCGGGCTGTATGCCTACGATGCGACGAATCTCTCGCACGAGCTCTACAACAGCACGCAGGCCGCAAATGCACGCGATCAGTTCGGCCAAGGCAACAAGTTCATCACGCCGATGATCGCGAACGGGAAGGTCTACGTGGGGACGGCGACGGGCGTAGGGGTGTTCGGGCTGCTGGGCGGCTAGCAGCCCGAAGCACCCTCGGCGGCTTTACGACGAGCGTGCAGGCAGGATCGTCCCTTCGCACAAACCGAAGCCGACGCGATAGCCGTCGCCCTGGCACCATCCGGCAAGCGTCAGCGCGTCGCCGTCGACGATGAACGAGCGCGTGCCGCCGCTCGCCAGCTCGAGCGGCCGCTGGCCGTTCCAGGTCAACTCCAGCAGACTGCCGAACGAATCGGCCGTGGGCCCGCTGATCGTGCCCGAGCCGATCAGGTCGCCGACGCGCGTGTTGCAACCGGCCACCGTGTGATGCGCGAGCTGCTGCGCCATCGTCCAGTACATGTGCTTGAAATTGGTCCGCGCGATCGTGGTCGCCTCGCCGGCATCGGCCGGACGCAAGCGCACTTCGAGCTCGATATCGAACGCGTGGCGGCCGTCGTGCCGCAAATACGCGAGCGGCTGCGGTTCTTGCTTTGGCTGCGCGGCGCGAAACGGTTCGAGCGCATCAAGCGTGACGATCCACGGCGAGATGGTCGTCGCGAAGGTCTTCGCGTTGAACGGGCCGAGCGGCACGTATTCCCACTGCTGGATGTCACGGCCGCTCCAGTCGTTCAAGAGCACCATGCCGAAGATGTGATCCTCGGCTTCGGCGCAGGCGATCGGCTCGCCGAGCGGATTGCCGCGCCCGACGATGAAGCCCGTCTCCAATTCGATATCGAGCTTGCGGCACGCGCCGAATACCGGGCGCTCCTGATCGGGCAGCTTCAACTGGCCATTAGGCCGCCGCACCGGCGTGCCGCTCACGACCACCGACGACGCGCGCCCGTTATAGCCGATCGGCATCTCCAACCAATTCGGCAAGAGCGCGTTCTTCGGATCGCGAAACATCGAGCCGACGTTCGTCGCGTGTTCTTTCGACGAATAGAAATCCGTGTAGCCGGGAATCTCGACGGGAAGATGCAGCGTGGCGTCGGCCTGCGCCACGAGCACGCGCGCGCGCAGCGCGGCGTCGTCGCGCAGCGCCGGGCAGCTCGCTTCCAAAAGCGTGCTCAGTTGAATTCTCACGCTGCGCCACGCGTCTCGGCCGAGCGCGATGAAGTCGTTGAGCGCCGGCTTCGCGAACACGTTGCCGCCTGCTCCAAGCGTGAGCTTGTCCGCGTCGGCGAGCGCGGCGAGATCGACGATCGAATCGCCTATCGCCACGCCCGCGCGCCGCGCGGCGTTGCGTGTGTCGCTGAAAATGCCGAACGGCAGGTTCTGAATCGGGAAATCGCACTGCGCGTCATTGGCCGACGCGAGCCAGCTCTTTCTCGACGCGTCGCGAGTAGCCTGAAGATCGGCTTGGTCGACGGGGGTGGTACTCATCGCTTCTCCGGATTGAAATGCTTCTTGAGGCCCTGCCAGCACTCGTAGTAGTTCGCCTGCAGTTGCGCGGTTTCGAGCGCGAAGCGCGTCGGGCGGATCAGCGTGCGGGTCTCGAACATGAACGCCATCGTGTCGCCGACCTTGTGCGGCTTGGTCGTATCGCCCGCCGACGCCTTCTCGAAGGTGTCGGCGTCCGGCCCGTGCCCCGACATGCAGTTGTGCAGGCTCGCGCCGCCCGGCACGAAGCCCTCGGCCTTCGCGTCGTAGACGCCGTGCACGAGCCCCATGAACTCGCTCGCGACGTTGCGGTGGTACCAGGGCGGGCGGAACGTGTCCTCGGCCGCGAGCCAGCGCGGCGGGAAGATCACGAAGTCGATCGTATCGACACCCGGCGTATCGCTTTGCGAGTGCAGCACGAGGAAGATCGACGGGTCCGGGTGGTCGTAGCTGATCGAGCCGATCGTGTTGAAGTGGCGCAGATCGTACTTGTACGGCGCGTAGTTGCCGTGCCACGCGACGACGTCGAGCGGCGAGTGGCCGATGTCCGCGCGCCACAAAAGGCCATTGAGTTTCGCGACCAGTTCGAACGCGCCTTCGCGGTCTTCGTAGGCGGCATGCGGCGTCAGGAAGTCGCGCGGATTGGCGAGGCCGTTTGAACCGATCGGCCCGAGATCCGGCAGCCGCAGGAGCGCGCCGAAATTCTCGCAGATGTAGCCGCGCGCCTTGTCATCCGGCAGCGCGACGGCAAAGCGCACGCCGCGCGGGATCACGGCGATCTCGAACGGCTCGAGGTCGAGGCGGCCCATTTCGGTCGAAATTTGCAGACGCCCTTCCTGCGGCACGATCAGGAGCTCGCCGTCGGCGCTGTAGAAGAAGCGGTCTTGCATCGACCGGTTCGCAGCGTAGAGGTGAATCGCGCAACCGCTCATCGCATCGGCCGAGCCGTTGCCCGCCATCGTCACCCAACCGTCGACGAAGTCGGTCGGCTCGGACGGCATCGGCAGCGGGTCCCAGCGCAGCTGGTTGGGCGGGGTTGGCGGCACGTCGTGGAAGTTCGCGACGAGCTGGTGCGAGTCGAGCGGCGTGAACGGCTGATGGACCGCCGCCGGGCGGATGCGGTACAGCCACGAGCGCCGGTTGTGTCCGCGTGGCGCGGTGAAGGCGGTCCCCGAAATCTGCTCCGCATAAAGGCCGTACGGCGCGCGTTGCGGCGAATTGCGGCCGCTCGGCAACGCGCCGGGCAGCGCCTCGGTCGCGAACTCGTTCGCGAAGCCGGACTGGTAGCCCGGTTCGATCTCGTGGCGAGAGGAAGTCTGCATGTCTTGTCTCCATAGGTTCCCGAGCGGCAACGAAGCGCGCGCCGCTCGAAAGTGGAGCGGGTCACCGTCGGCCGCGAATTTACGCATAGTAAAACGAATTACGAATAGTTAAATTAACGTAAACCCTGAGCAGCCGAGGAAACGCTCGAGATCGATATCAGTATTTTTTTCAAGACAGCGCCGCACAGGCTGCTACCATCAGTTGATGCGGCGATCT
>DATGHJ010000243.1:0-3514 GCA_035308085.1 Trinickia sp.
TAGAGAAGGAGGTCGAGCGATGAAAATCTCGACAGTGACAGCCATGGCATTGCTCTCGGCATCATGCTTCGCGGCGCCTGTTCACACGACCGCGCTCGACAGCCTGACCGCGCGGGACGCCGCGCTTGCCTTACGCGCCAACGCCGCCCCCGTCGCGCCAGCCGCCCCTGGCGTGAACGCCGTCGCGATCCGGCCGGACGGCTGGGCCCGCATCACGCTGCCGAAGCCGACCGGGCTCGCGCACAAGTTCGCCGCGCATGAGCGGCAGGCGCAGACCTGAAGCGCTTGCTGGCGCCGCCAAAGAGGATGGGACCGCGACATGACCCAATCGAACATCCCGACTGAAGCGATCGACCTGCAGATCGCGGATATCTTGCGCGCCGTGCCGTACCCGGCCAACAAGGACCAGCTCGTCGCAATCGCCCGCGACGCGGGCGCGAGCAACGAGCTGCTGTCGATTCTCGATGGCCTGCCCGAGCAGGACTATCCGGATATCGAATCGGTGACGCGACTGATCGGCAGTAACTATGGCCCTGGTGTGAGCGTTTGAAAGGCGCTCACACCGGATTGCGCCCGAACACCACTCTCGCGAAGAACCCGGCCAGCACCGATTCCGTCAGCTCGGCCGTCACATGTTGCGGATCGGAAAGATATAGCGATTGCACGCCGTCGCATAGGCCCATGAGCCCGATTGCAAGCGTTTCGGCCGGCAGCGGCAGCGGCGTGCCCACGCGCTCGGAGAACGCCTGGATATAGCCCGACATCTCCTCGCGCTTCTCATGCATGAACGCGTTGAAACGCGTGCGGAATTTCGCGTCGCGGCTCGCCTGCAGCTTCGCCTCGCCCCATAGCAGGAAGCATTTGTTGTCGCGAAAGAGCTGGCTGTAATAGGTCAGCACGTTCGCTTCCATCTGCTCGCGCGTCGCCCCTTCCACAAAGATGTCCTGCAGCTCCGACTGCATCCGCTCGTGATCGATTCGGAGCAATTCAAGCAGCACCTCCGGCTTGCCGCGGAAATTCGAATAGAACGCGCCGCGCGTGTAGCCAGCCGCGGCAGCGATGTCTTCCACGCTCGCCGCGACGTATCCCTTCTTCGTGAAGATGGTCAAGGCAGCATCGAGCAGACGCTGGCGCGTCTGATCCTTGCTCTGTTCGCGGGTCAATCGTTTTCGTGTCATGGACAAATTTTACATCGGCGCCAGACAGATTCAACTTTGCATTCAAATACAAGTGTGTATTAGAATGCAAGTCGTATTTTGAGACAAGAGGCGCGCGGCGTTTGACACGCTGACTGCAAGCCTCTGCGGCAAGGCCCTGCCGCTTGCCGAATCCGTTCGCTTTCGTAAGCCATGGTGTCACTGTGAATCGTCCCAGTCTTCGCGCATCACCCGCGGCGCGCATGCAAATCCGCCCGTCACGTCGTCCTGGCCGCACTGGCCGTTCTTTCGTCAGCCGTATTCGAGCAGGAGGCGCGGCACTCGCGCTGTGCGGCGCGATTGCGCTCGCCGGATGCCATCAGAAGGAAGCCGCCGCGCCGGCACCGCGCCCGGTCGTTGCCGTCGCCGTGCATCCGGATGGACGCCCGGCGCTCGCGTCGCTGCCTGGCGAAGTCGATGCGCGCTACGCGACGCCGCTCTCGTTTCGCGTCGCCGGCAAGATCGTCGAGCGGCGAGTACGCCTCGGCGACACCGTGAAGGCCGGTCAGATCGTCGCCCGCCTCGATCCGGAAGATTTGCAGAAAAACGTCGCGAGCGCGCAGGCACAGCTCGACGCCGCGCAGCACCAGCTCGTCTACGCCAAGCAGCAGCTCGACCGCGATACTGCGCAGGCGCAGGAAAAACTGATCGCGCCTGCCCAGCTCGAGCAGACGCAGAATGCGTACGCGTCCGCCTCGGCGCAGCGCGATCAGACGCAGCAGCAACTCGCGCTCGCGAAGAACCAGTTGCAGTACGCGACGCTCGCTGCGGATCATGCTGGCTTCATCACTGCCGAAGACGCGGACACGGGGCAGAACGTGTCATCGGGTCAGGCCGTCTACCATCTCGCGTGGTCGGGGGATATCGACATTGTTTGCGACGCGCCGGAAAGCGCGCTCGCGGCGCTCGCGGTCGGCCGCACGGCGACGATCACGCTGCCCGCGCTGCCCGGCAGGCGCTTCACCGCGCGGGTGCGCGAAGTGTCGCCCGCAGCCGATCCGCAAAGCCGCACCTATCGCACGAAACTCACGCTCGAAGCGCCGGGCCCCGACGTGCGGCTCGGCATGACCGCCGATGTCGCGTTCGACCAGGTCGCGCTCGACCAGGTCGCGTCAGACGGCGTGACGAACGGCACGCGTCCCTACACACTGCCCGCCACCGCCCTCTTTCACGACGGCACCGATGCGGCCGTGTGGGTCGTTCGTCCAGGCGACGGCGCGAGCGCCGGCACACTCGAACTGCGCCGCGTGCAGGTTGCGCGTTACGACGAACGCACCGTCTCCGTCTCGGCGGGCTTGAACGACGGCGACCGCGTCGTGCTGCAAGGCGTGCACACAGTCAGCGCCGGAGAAAAAGTGCGCGTGATGGCGCCGCTCCATCCCGAGGACTTCGCATCATGAGCACAGTGGATCGCGAAGGCCCGGACGAGCGGGCCGGTCCGCGCACGCACGCGAGCGATGAAGAAGGCCGCTTCAATCTGTCGGCATGGGCGCTCAGGCATCAGGCGCTCGTGATCTTCCTGATCACGCTCGCGACCTTGTTCGGCATCCTCGCCTACACGCGGCTCGCGCAATCGGAAGACCCGCCGTTCACGTTCCGCGTGATGGTGATCCAGACCTTCTGGCCCGGCGCTACCGCGCGCCAGATGCAGGACCAGATCACCGACCGCATCGGCCGCAAGCTGCAGGAAACGCCGAACATCGACTTTCTGCGCAGCTACTCGCGCCCGGGCGAATCGCTGATCTTCTTCAACATGAAGGATTCGGCGCCCGCCAAGGACGTGCCCGACACCTGGTACCAGGTGCGCAAGAAGGTCGGCGACATCGCCGCGACCTTGCCCGCCGGCGTCCAGGGACCGTTCTTCAACGACGAGTTCGGCGACGTCTACACCAACATCTACGCCCTGGAAGGGGACGGCTACGACGACGCGGAGCTGAAGGATTACGCCGACCGGATGCGGGAAGAGCTGCTGCGGGTGCCGGACGTGGCCAAGGTGGATTACTTCGGGGAGCAGACCCAGGTCATCCACGTGGAGATCTCCAACCGCAAGCTCGCGACCCTGGGGCTGAACCCCCGGGACATCGTCGGCGTGCTGCAGGCCCAGAATGCCGTGACGCCGGCGGGCAGCTACGAGACCGCCAGCGACCACCTCATCATCCGCAGCAGCGGCCAGTACCGCTCGGTGCAGGGCCTGGAGGACACCAGTTTCCGGGTGAATGGCCGGCTGCTCCGCCTGGGCGACATCGCCCGCATCTATTCCGGCTACCAGGATCCGCCGGACCAGCAGCTGCGTTACATGGGACACGACGTGCTGGGCA
>DATGHJ010000244.1:0-2613 GCA_035308085.1 Trinickia sp.
GCGCTCGCGCGCTGTCCGGCGGCGAGCACGCCATGAGCGCGTCCTGACGCGCACCCCGGCCGCCGGCCGGGGCGCACTCATGCGCGGAAGGTCTTGGCGGTCTCATCGGCCGCGTGCCGCAGATCGGGCACGAATGCCAGCAGATCGTCGAGCGTCAAGCGCCCGACCGGCGCCTGCACGGCAATCGCCGCGCAGGCGCGGTTGCGCTCGAGCATCACCGGCACCGCGATGGCAATCAGGCCCTGCAGATGCTCCTGGTCGTTGATCGCGAGCCGGCGCCGGCGGGTTGCGGCGAGCTCCTTGCGCAACACCTCCCGATCGGTGATGGTGCGCTCCGAATAGGCACGCAGCGGCAGCGTTTCGATGATGCGCTCGCGCCGGTCTTTCGGCAGAAAGCTGATCAATAGCTTGCCGCTTGCCGAGCAGTGCAGCGGCACATGCGAGCCCGGCTGAAGATGCATGCGCAGCGGCCATTCCGTCTCGACGCGGTCCACGTAGACGACGTCGTTGCCGGACAGCATGGTCAGGTTGCAGGTCTCGCCGATCTTCGCGACGAGCTGCTCGAGCAGCACGTGGCGCGCCGCCGCGGGGCCGGCGTGCATGAGCACGTTGACGGCCAGCATGCGCACGCGCGGCGAGCATTCGTAGAGCTTGTCGCCTGCGCCGCGCGTGACGAGCCACGCGTCGGTCAGTTGCATGAGGATGCGGTGCACGGTCTGCTTGGGCAACTCGAGCGTGTGCACGAGTTCCATCATGGATAGCGGGTGGCCTGCCTCGGCGAGCGTTTCGAGCAGGCGAAACGCTCGCACCGCCGCAGCGTTCGATTGGTTCGATGTCGACAAGGTCTCTCCTGAAGATGGCGGTCGTGCCGCGCGTATCGTCATTGTGTCTCGTATCGTGCAGTTTTCGGGACTATGGAAAGTCCCGAAAACTGCCGTTTCCGCTGCCCTGGCCGATACCGTCCAGGAATGATCGGGAAACGGGACTCGCAACGCGCCGCCGGCGAATAGATTGGCAGTACCGCCAATTCTTCTTTCGATCGGGAGCGCCGCGTATGAACGTCAGAGCCGCAGCAGTCGAAACTACCGCCGCGCCAGCCGATGACGGGGTGGAGCAGCGTGTCGCCGCGCTTGTCGCGCGCGCGCGGGATGCGCAACGAACCTTCGAGTTCGCCGGACAGGCAACGCTCGACACGGCTGCCGCCGCGGCCGCATGGGCGATCATGGAGCCGGGGCGCAATCGCCGGCTCGCTGAGCTGGCGGTAGGCGACACCGGACTCGGCAACGCCGACGACAAGGTCCGCAAGAATTACCGCAAGACGCTCGGGCTGTTGCGCGATCTGCACGGCCGGCAGACCTGCGGGGTGATCGCGCGCGACCCGGCGGCGGGCATCGTCGAGATCGCACGCGCGGTGGGCGTCGTCGCCGCGGTGACGCCGTCCACCAATCCGGCCGCCACGCCCGCGAACAAGATCGTCAACGCGCTCAAGTGTGGCAATGCCGTGATTGTCGCGCCCTCGCCGAAGGGCCATTCGTCGTGCGCACTGTTGATCGAGTTCATCCACGCCCAGTTCGAGAAGGCCGGGCTCGACCCCGCGCTCGTGCAGCTGCTGCCCGCACCGATCAGCAAGGCGGCGACTGCCGCGCTGATGCGGCAGGCCGATCTCGTCGTGGCGACGGGCTCGCAGGCGAACGTGCGTATGGCCTACGCGAGCGGCACGCCGGCGTTCGGCGTCGGGGCGGGCAACGTCGCGTCGATCGTCGAGCGCTCGGCCGATCTGCGTGATGCGGCGCACAAGATCACGCTGTCGAAGACCTTCGACAATGCGACGAGCTGCTCGTCGGAAAACAGCGTCGTGATCGAGGACGCGGTCTACGACGCCATGCTCGGCGAACTGGCCCGGTGCGGCGGCGTGCTGCTCGATGCGACGCAGAAAGCTCGACTGCAGACGGCGATGTGGCACGACGGCAAGCTCTCCGAGCACTGCATTGCAAAATCGGCGACGCAGATCGCGCGGAGGGCGGGTCTCGCCGACGTGGCTGCGCGCGAGCCGAAGTTTCTGATGGTCGAGGAAAGCGGCTTCGGCGCTGACCATCCGTTCTCGGGCGAGAAGCTGGCGCCGGTTCTCGCCGTCTACCGCGCGCGCGATTTCGACGCCGCCGCGCACATCGTTCGCGACATCTACGCATACATGGGCGCGGGCCATTCGGTCGGACTGCACACGGCGAACCCTGACTTCGCGATCGGGCTGGGCGAGCGGCTCCCCGTCGCCCGCGTGATCGTCAACCAGGCGCACTGCCT
The DNA here is from genome assembly GCA_035308085.1 of Trinickia sp. Lineage (GTDB taxonomy): Bacteria > Pseudomonadota > Gammaproteobacteria > Burkholderiales > Burkholderiaceae > Trinickia_A. The sequence continues at coordinate 2,302 of DATGHJ010000244.1, forward strand.
GGCGACGGGCGGCAACTTTGACAACGGCCTGCCGTTCTCGCTGTCGATGGGCTGTGGCACCTGGGGCCGCAACAACTTCTCGGACAACCTGGGCCTTCGCCATTTCTTGAATGTGACGCGCGTCGCGTATCCGATCGAGGAGCGCGTGCCGGAGCTCGACGAGCTGCTCGGCGATTACTTCAGGAGAATCGGCCGATGAGCACGCTCACGACTCTGCGCGATCTGATCGACGCGCGCGCGGCGCAATATCCCGACAAGCCGTTCCTGCTGCCCGTGCCCGACGGCAATGAAGACGACGAGGACGTGGTCGGC
>DATGHJ010000245.1:0-5046 GCA_035308085.1 Trinickia sp.
TGGCGTTCCCGCGCGACTACGGCGCGCATTCGAGCTATCGCACGGAATGGTGGTATGTGACGGGCTGGCTGCAAAGCGATGCGATCGCTTCCCTCGGCTTCGAAGCGACCCTCTTCCGCTCCCGCCCCGCGCTCGACGACGCGAACCCCAGCCGCTTCGCGCCGAATCAATTGCTGTTCGCCAACGTGGCGTTGAGCGACCCTCGCGCGGGCAGCCTGCAGCACGACCAGCGTGCGGCGCGCCGCGGTTTCGGGCTGGCCGACGCGAGCGAAACGGATACCGCCGTCCATATCGACGACTGGTCGCTCGAACGCAACGCGGACGGCCGCTATCGACTGAACGTCGCCACGCCCCGCTTCACTTTCGCGTTCACGCTGCAACCGACTCAACCGGTGCTCGTCAACGGCGCCGGTGGCTACAGCCGCAAAGGCCCGCGGCCCGGCGAAGCGAGCTACTACTACAGCGAGCCTTGGCTGCAAGTCGATGGAGTCCTGACGCGCGGCGGCCATTCGAGCGGCAGCGAAGCGCACGTGCGCGGGCAGGCGTGGCTCGATCATGAATGGTCGTCGGCGCAGCTTGCCGACGAAGCCGTCGGCTGGGACTGGATCGGCATCGATCTCGACGGCGGCGGCGCACTGATGGCCTTTCAGATCCGCGACAAGGCCGGCCGCAAGTTCTGGGCAGGCGGCACATTGCGCGCCGCCGACGGCAGCACGCACGCGCTGTCGCCCGACAGCGTGAGCTTCACGCCGCTGCGCTGGTGGCGCTCGCCGCACACGGGCACGCGCTATCCGGTGGCGATGCGCGTCGATGCCGAGGACGTGCATCTGACGCTCGTGCCGATGATGGACGATCAGGAATTCGATAGCCGCGCGAGCACCGGCGCGGTGTATTGGGAAGGGGCGGTGACGGCGTTTCGGGCGCCGGCCGGCGCGGTCTCCCCGGCTGACGCGAACGCCGGCACCGCCGCAAGCGACTCAGCACGAGCGGTAAGCGCGGCAAAACCGTTGGGACGCGGGTATCTCGAGCTGACGGGGTATTTTCAGCGACTTGATCTTTAGGGCGGTTCGGCCCTTCACCCCCAGCCCGCGCAACACCGCGTCGCCGTGCTGCGTCAGCTGAAAGCCCGCCTCTTGCCGCGGGACTCCATGCATGAAAAAAACCGCCCCGTGACGAACGGTGCGGTTTTTCTTTGCAGCTCTCCAGGCGGCTTACGCGTGCTTCAAATTTGCGAGGCAAGGTGCGTTGAACAGCTTGCCGTGCCACATGCCGCTCAAGGTACGGCCGGCGACGTAGAACCACAGACCGAACAGCGCAAGACTCAGGACCACGCCGATCACGGCAAACGGCGTGAACCCGGTGATGCCATACAGCGTGAACGTTGCCGCGGTAAAGACGCCGATCGGGAACGTGAAACCCCACCAGCCCATGTTGAACTTCAGCCCTTCTCGCTGATAGCGCAGAGTCAGCACGGCCGCGATCAACAGCCACCAGACGCCTGCGCCCCATAGCAGCAAGCCGCCGATCAGCCCGAAATCGCGTGCCAAGGTTGCGGCGTGAGCGAGCGGGGTGGCGTCGAACGCCGCGGGAGCCGCCTTGCCGAGCAGCATGAGGCCCAGGCTGCCGGTGCCGATCGGGCCAAGCGTGAGCCACGACGACGGCGCCATGTCGCGGTGCGGGAGCTTGTGGAGCGCGAGGCGCAGGAACACGACGGTCAGGATCGAGAACGCCAGCGGCACCGAGATCGCCCACAGCGCGTAGCCCGTGCCGATCAGCACTTGTGCCACGTCGTGAGGCAGGTGCGGGGCGAGCACGCCGGCGCTCGAGGCCGTCACTTCGGGACCGACGATCGGCAGCAGCCAGACCGCCGTGATGTTCTCGGCCGAATGCTGCTGACTCGTGAACATGCGCAACGGCACGAGGCAGGCGACGAACACGGCGAGCGCGGCATCGAACCACCAAAGGTCGACCGCCACGGACAGCGCGCCGGGGCCGAACAGCTCGACACCGAATACGCTCAGGCCGTTGATGATCGGCACGAGGCCCATCGGAATCGCACCGAGAAACATCGATTGCAGCGGATGGTCGAGCAACGGGCGAATCGTCTCCGGATAACGCACCAGACGTGCGACGAAGAGCGACGCGAACAGCGCGTACAGGAGGATGTCGGCCATCCAGAGCACCATGGCCGCCTGATGCTGGCCGGGCAGCTGGATCGGCAGCCCCAGCAGCGTCAGGAAGACGATGCCCGTGCCCATCGTCGCGGCAAACCAGTTGGGCGTGAACTGGCGCACGACTTCACGGTGATGTTGCACGTGCTGCAGAGGCCGGAAACGGCCAAAACCGGGCTGCCGGGCAAGTTTGATTGCGTCCAAGGTCGGCTCCTTTGTGAGGTATCCGCGCTTCAAGCGCGTCGGGTATGGAAAGGAGTGTAGAAGCCGACGTGATATATAAAAAATACATATTTTCGATGTGACAAATGCTATTTAGGCATCGCTGCTCCGTCTGTTCAAAATTCGTTCGAAACGAATGTCCTGTGCTTCAAGCCAACGCCGCACGGCCCCTCACCCCAACTCGAAGGACGTCACCCCAAACACCCGTTCGATCGCAATCGCAGGCGTCTCCTTGGTGTACATCCGCGCGGTTTCAAACACGTCCGCCATGCCATGCCTTTTAGCCAACGCGAGCGCGGCGGGGTTGGTCTCCGGCACATCGAGCACGATGACCTCGCCCGGCATGCTCGCCGCCAGCGCGCGAAAGAGCCCAGTGGCCACGTCCGCATCATCGGCAAAGAGCGGACCGATCTTGCAGCCTGCCTTGCAGCGGCGCACGACACCATATCCGGCGACTCGGCCTTCGTCCAAGGTCGCAAGCGCAACGGCATCCGGCTGCGCGATCCAGGCTGAGACGAAACGCTCGCGCGCAGTCGGAAAACACTGGCGATCGTAGGCAAGCAGCTGTTCGAAAGGCACATCGGCCGCCGCGACGACATGCGCGCACCCGATACCCTCCACACGCCCTTGATATCGGACATTGCGATAGGCAAGCCGAAAACCGGACTTCGTGTAATTCGCCTGTTGCGCGACGACCCCATCGAGGCCGACGTTGCGAAGTCCCAGGTAACGCATGCCGTGTTGCCAGATCCGCATGCCGAAGCCTTTGCCGCGAAACTCCGGCTTCACGATGTATAGCCCGATGAAGCCGAAGCGCTCGTCATACGCGACAGCCGCGATGCACGCGATCGGCTCGCCGCGCCATACGCCCACAAAAAAACCGTCCGGGTCTGCTTGCCTGAAGCACTGCGGGTCGTGCCACCCCGGATTCCATCCCTCCGCCGCCGCCCATTCGACCGACATTTCCAGCTCGGCGGCCGACGCCCCGCGCACGATAAAGTCGCCGCTCTCATCCATGGCTCGCCCAGGAGTCTCGGTTCAGTGCTTCTGATACGTGCCGACCAGCTCGCCATGCGCGACGATATGCCCCTTCATCGCAGTTTCAAGCGCAGCCTTATCGGGCTTGCCGAGATCGGGCAGCACGGTATCGAGCGCATAGAGCTTCACGAAATAGCGGTGGCGGCCAATCGGCGGACACGGGCCGTTGTATTGAGCGTGCTGAAAGTCGTTCATGCCCTGCCGCGCGCCCGCCGGCAACGCCCCGCCGCCCGCGCTCCCGGCGTTTTCCTGCAGCGCGCTCGCGCTCGGCGGAATGTTGTAGAGCACCCAGTGCACCCAGACCACCTTGGGCGCGGCCGGGTCCGGCGCGTCGGGGTCATCGACGATCAGCGCGAGGCTCTTCGCATGGGCCGGCACGCCCGCCCACGCGAGCGGCGGCGATACGTCGGCGCCCTGGCACGTGTGACGCGTGGGAATCGCGCCACCCGGTTCGAAGGAAGAAGTCAAGGTCAAGGACATCGCAGACTCCTCGCCGGAAGCGTTGAACGCCGGCGCTGCAAAGCAGGCCAGCGTAGACAGCAGGACGGCTATGTAACGGCGCATGGTGTTGGGCAGACCGCTGAAATCGATAGGGAGGTCGATACGCGTGCGCGTCGTCGGCGCTTGCAAGCCGCGAGCGGGCATGCCCCAAAATTAGATCACGTTCGCGCCAAATTCAATGGCGTGCGCCTGATCAGCGCCCCGCGCCCTGCGGCGCCCGGCGGATGACCCGCGCCGGCGCAGGATCGTTTTCGAGCCGCCGGAACACCAGTGCCGACAGCAGCGTGATCACGCCGACGCAAACGAAGCTGAGCCGGAACCCCATCGCGGCCGAGCCGAACTGCGCGGAGAACACGTTGACGAGCCCGCCGCCGATCGATACGCCCAGCCCCATCGCGAGCATCTGCACCATCGAGAACAGGCTGTTGCCGCTGCCCGCGTCCGCACGCGACAAACCCTTCAGCGTCACGCTGTTCATCGCGGCGAACTGCATCGAGTTCGCGGCGCCGAACGCGGCGAGCACAGCGATCTCGACAGCGAGCGGCGTGCCCTTCGAAATCAGCGCAAACGCGACGATGGCGCCGCCGACGATGAGCGTATTGACGAGCAAGAACGTGTCGTATCCATAGCGCTCAATGAGCGGTGCGATCCAGCGCTTGGCGACGGTGCCCGCGAGCGCGGCGGGCAACATCATCAGGCCCGAATGCAGCGGCGTGAAGCCGAGCTGCAACTGCATGAGGAGCGGCAGCAGGAACGGCACCGCGCTCGAACCGATACGGCACACGAGATTGCCGATCAGGCCCACGCTGAAATTCGGTTCGCTGAAGAGCGCCAGCCGAAAGAGCGGATTCTGGCCGCGCTTCGCGTATGGGATGTACGCGAGGGCGGCGATGAGGCCGACCGCGAAGAGCCCCGCCGACCACGCGGCGCGGTGCGTTTGCACGGGGGCGTCGGTGGCGAGCGAGGACGCGATCATCGCGAGCGACAGCAGCGCGCAGCCGAAGATGTCGAACGGCGGTGCCGTGCCCGACGTATCGCGCGGCAGAAAGCGATGCACGGCCGCCAGCCCGAGCGCGCCGATCGGCACGTTGATGAGGAAGATCCAGTGCCATGA
>DATGHJ010000246.1:0-7619 GCA_035308085.1 Trinickia sp.
CTCGCGCAGCCAGATCAGGCCGACGTCGTCGGTCTGCACGAAGCCGGTATCGACGAGACCGGTGCCGTCGTTCAAGTTGCCCGATTTCGTATTGTTCTGGCCGAAGTTGCCATTCGGGTCCAGATAGTCGTTGGTTTCGAGCAGCTTCGTGAGCGTGTCGCCGTTCTTGACGAGCTTCGTGTGGTCCGTCGGTGACTGGCCGTGCTTGGCCGTCACGATGATGACGGTCGACGAATAAAGGTTACGTTGCTTCAACTCGGCCACGACGCGGCCGAGCGATGCGTCGATGTAGGTAATCGCGCCCGTGACCTGCGGACCCGGCGTGAAGTCCGCGTCGAGGTAGCCGCCTCCCGTCGCAACCGTTGCCTTCTGGGCCACGCTCAGCGTCTGGAAGTTCGTGCCGAATACCGTCGGCACCGGTGCGCTCGTCGTGCCGGTCGAGTCCTTGCCGTCGATCTCGTTGATCAGCGCCTGCACGTGGTAGTTATCGAACTTCTCCGTGTGCGTGTAGGTGTCGAGGTAGTACGTGCCGGTCGCCGGGTCGATCGAGTTGATCTCGGTGCGCGCGAGATCGTCGACGCCCTGCCCTGACGGCCCGTTGACCCAGTCGTAGCCCCACGCGTGCTTGTCGGCCCACGCCGTGCGCGAGCCGCGAATGTGCTCTTTGACGACTTCGAAGACCGTGTTCGTCTTCACATAGTTGTGCGGATATACCGGCGTGCAGACACCGCTGATCATCGCGTGCGGAATGGCTTGCGGGTTGAATGCACCGCCGCCGTCGAGGTGGATGAGCGCGCCGCCGTTTTCCGCATCGATGCCCGTCGTTTCATCGAACACGACATTCCATCCCTGCTTGCCGGAGCAAGTCGTATCGGACGGGGCATAGAGCGTACGGTCGTACGACACGTCATAGAAAAGACCCGCCGTCTTCGGCGAGCCGCCGGTCAAGAGCGCGGCGAGACCCGGAAACGAATCGGACAGACCCGGCGTATGCGCGTTCGTATACGTCACGCCCGATTTCGCCAAGAGCGCGAGATTCGGGCACGTGTTCGCGCCGATGCAGCGGGCCACGTCCTGTTCGTGCAGACCGTCGAAACTGATGAGAAGCACGTGCTTCGCTTCTTTCATCTCGTGCGCTTGAACCGGTGCTTGCACACCCGCCAGCGCGAGCACGCCCGCGCCGATTGCAGCGCTTCTTGCAGACCACCTCCTGAACTTTTTCATTCACGACCTCGTTGGTTTGTTTTCGGAAATGAGCAACCGCGGAGGCAATTTGAATGAAGATTGAGTCTCGTCCATGAAGCCGATCTGCCATTTACAAACATTTACATGTCGGCGTTATCTCGGCCTGTTGCCGCACATTGGAACGACGTTACCGCTTCGTGCTTTGCGCGTAAAAGGTTGCGGCAGCAACCGCCGGCAGGCCGTCGAGCCTGCGTGTCATTTCAAACCCAGCCGCTTTGCCAATCGATTCAGATTGGCCGGATCGAGTCTCAGCTCGCGCGCGGTGGACGCCCAATTCTGCTTGTTGCGTACGAGCGTATCCAGAATCGTCTTGCGCTCGAAGTCGGCGACGCAAGTGCGGAAGTCCGTTTCGACGCCGTCGGGTTCGTCGGCAACCGGCGCCTTGCCGTGCCCGTGTGCATCGGGTGTGTCGGAAAGACTCAGATCGGCCGCCGTCAAGGTCAAGATGCGCGGACGCTCGCGATTGCCCGCCAATGCCTTCAGCGCGCTGCGTCCGATCAAATGCTCCAACTCGCGCACGTTGCCGGGCCATGAGTAACGCAACAACGCAGCCTGCGCATCGGCCGACAGACGCACGCTGAGCAGGCCGAGCCGGCTGCGGTTTTCTTCGAGGAAAAAGCCTGCCAGCAATAGGATGTCGCGCCCGCGCTCGCGCAACGGCGGCACCCGCAGCGGATAAACGCTCAAGCGATGGTAGAAGTCCGCGCGAAAGCGCCCCGCCCTGACCTCTTCCGCAAGATCGCGATTCGTGGCGGCGATCACGCGCACGTCGGCCTTGTGCTCGCTGTCCGAGCCAAGCCGCTGCAGCTGGCCGTTCTGCATGACGCGCAGGAGCTTCGCCTGGACCGTCAGCGACAGTTCGCCGACTTCGTCGAGAAAGATCGTCCCGCCTTGCGCAAGCTCGAACTTGCCGCGGCGATCCGACGAGGCACCCGAGAACGCGCCGCGCACGTGCCCGAACAACTCGCTTTCGACGAGCGTGTCGGGCAGCGCCGCGCAGTTCAGGCTGATCAGCGGCTTGCCGGCGCGCGCCGACAACGCATGAATCGAGTTCGCCACCAGCTCCTTGCCGACGCCGGTCTCGCCGGACACGAGCACGGTCAGGTCGCTCGCGGCCACGATTTCGATCTCTTCGAGCAGCCGCTTGTACGCATCGCTGCTGCCGATGAATTCGCGACGGTGCTGCCCACTCGCTTGCCGGAACGCTTCCTCGGCGCGGCTCCGCTCTTCCTCGCCGGTGCGCTCGAGCGTTTCGATGCGCTCGACGACGCTGACCGTCGCCGCCGCGAGACTCATGAATGCCCGCAATGCCGGCATGTCGAGCGCGTCGAATTGGGCCGGATCGAGCGCATCAAGCGTCAAGAGGCCCCACGGCCGCCCGCCGATGAGCAAGGGACAACCGAGGCAATCGTGCACCTCCAGGTTGCCGGCGACGCCTTGCACGAGGCCGTCGTACGGATCGGGCAAATCGGAGTCGGCCGCAAAACGCGTCGGCTCAGTGCTCGAGAGCAGTCGCGCGAAGCGCGGATGGTCGCTGACGCGAAAGCGCCTGCCGAGTGTGTCGCTCGACAAACCGTCGATGGCGAGCGGCACGAGCGTGTCGCCGTCGAGACGCAGCAGCGCGGCGGCATCGCCCGGAAACAGCGCGCGCAGGCTCTGCAACAGACGCCGGTAGCGCTCCGTATCCGGCAGATCGCGCGAGAGGTCCCGCATCAGCGGCGCCAGCGCATCGAGCAATGCGCATGCAGTCAATTTGACTTCACCAATAGTCGCTTTGACTATCGTCTGATTGACCATACGAGTTAATAAGACATTGATTAATCTGGACTTTTATTTTGGCACAGTTCGTGGATATAGACGGCGCTGGCTAACCTCCAGCCACCTGCCAACTTCCACGAGGACCATACAAGATGCTATCCGCCGAACACCGTGCCATCGTCAAAGCCACCGTGCCGCTGCTCGAAAGCGGCGGCGAAGCGCTCACCACGCATTTCTACGGGATGATGCTCAGCGAGCATCCCGAAATACGCCCGCTCTTCAATCAAGCGCACCAGGCAAGCGGCGCGCAGCCGCGCGCGCTCGCCAACGGCGTGCTCATGTACGCGCGCCATATCGATCAGCTCGAACAGCTCGGCGGCCTCGCATCGCAGATCGTCAACAAGCACGTCGCGCTGAACATCCTGCCCGAGCATTATCCGATCGTCGGCAAGTGCCTGCTGCGCGCGATTCGCGAAGTGCTCGGCGCGGAGATCGCCACCGCTGCCGTGATCGACGCTTGGGCCGCGGCTTATGGCCAGCTCGCCGACCTCCTGATCGGCCTCGAAGAAAAGATCTACGCGCAAAAGGAAAACGCGCCGGGCGGCTGGCGCGGCACGCGCGAATTCCGCGTCGCGCGCAAGATCAAGGAAAGCGACGAGATCACGTCGTTCTACCTGCGCCCCGCCGACGGCGGCGAACTGCTCGAGTTTCAACCCGGCCAATATATCGGCTTGAAGCTCGTGATCGACGGCGAGGAAGTGCGCCGCAACTATTCGCTTTCCGCGGCGGCCGACGGCCAGCAATACCGGATCAGCGTGAAGCGCGAGCCCAACGGCAAGGTCTCGAACTTCCTGCACGAGCAAGTGGACGAAGGCGCAACGCTTGAACTCTTCGCGCCGTCGGGCGACTTCAAGCTCGAAGACAGCGACAAGCCGCTCGTGTTGATCAGCGGCGGCGTCGGCATCACGCCGACCCTCGCGATGCTGCAGGCGGCGCTCCACACCCGGCGTCCCGTGCATTTCATTCACGCGGCACGGCATGGCGGCGTCCACGCGTTCCGCGAAGCGATCGACAAGCTCGCCGCGCGTCACCCGCAACTGAAGCGCTTCTATTGCTACGAGGAACGCCGCGACGGCGACCAGGAGGCGCACGCGATCGGCTATCTCGACGAATCGCTGCTCAAGCGCTGGCTGCCGCAAACGCGCGACGTCGACGTGTACTTCCTTGGGCCGATTGCGTTCATGAAGGCGATCAAGCGTCATCTGAAGGCGATCGGCGTGCCCGAATCGCAAAGCCGCTATGAGTTCTTCGGCCCGGCGGCTGCGATCGAATAAGCGGCGCGACGGCCGCCGTTTGCCGTTGCTTCAGGGTCGTTGCGCATCCATGACGAGGAGGCGGGCTACCCGCTCCCTCGCTGCTTGTTTGTATCGGCCCAGGCAACTGGTTACCTGAAAATACGAAAAATCGGTCATTTTCGAATGCCAGTTTGGCGCTTAGTCTTAAGGGTGTCGCATGTTTCAACCCGATTCCCCCTGTCAGGAGCCCATTCATCATGCAACAGCGTCTCGACTTCTACAAAGCCAACCCGCACGTCGTCAAAGCCATGCTCGCGCTCGAAGAGCAGCTCGCCAAAGCGTCGCTCGAAAAGTCGCTGACCGAACTGGTACGGCTGCGCGCTTCGCAGATCAACGGCTGCGCGTACTGCGTCGACCTGCACACGACCGATGCGCGCAAGGGCGGCGAGACCGACCGGCGCCTCGCGACCGTCGTGGTCTGGCGCGAAACGCCGTTCTTCACGGACCGCGAGCGCGCCGCGCTGGAGTGGACCGAGGCGCTCACGCTGGTCTCGATCGAGCACGTGCCCGATTCGGTTTGGGAAGCCGTGAGGCCGCATTTCAGCGACGCGGAGATCGTCGATCTGACGCTGCTCGTCGCGACGATCAATAGCTGGAACCGCTTCGCCATCGCGTTTCGCAAGACGCCGGCGTAGCGGATAGGCGGCCGGTTGGACAGCCGCCGTCGAATCGATACGCCGGCCTCTCGATTCGTGCGCGAGGCGGCTTGCCGCAAACCATCCCTTTTCACCGAATCCGGTTCGCCGTTGCAATGGACATACCGATCATCCGCCTCCACGACCGCCAGGACTTGACCGGCCAGATCTACCGGCAACTGCGGGCCGGCATCATCGAAGGACGGCTCGCCGGCGGGCAGCGCCTGCCATCGACGCGCGAACTCGCCACCCAGCTCGGCGTATCGCGCAAGACGACGCTGGAAGTCTTCGAGCGCTTGATCACCGAGGGCTATCTGCGCGCCCGTCCCGGCGACGGCACGTTCGTCGCCGACGGCCTCACACGCGCGCCGCAACACCCGCTGGAAGCCACCACGCGCTCGCCCGACGTCGAGCTCGGCGGCGCGCGCCTCCACGCCCACGCGGTGTGGTCGGAAGTGCCGGAATTGCTGTCGATGCCCGTGCCGCGTCCAGCGTTGCCGTTCGATTTCATGGGCGGGGTCACCGACAAGACCCATTTCCCCTTCGACGCCTGGCGCCGCGCGTTCGGCCACGCGTTGCGGATTCAAGCGAAAAGCCGCGGCCACTATCGCGACCCGGCCGGCGAACAGGAATTGCGCCTCGCCGTGGCGCGCTATGCCGCGTTCAGCCGCTCGGTCGCCTGCAGCTGGCAGGACGTGATCGTCACGCAAGGCGCGCAGCAGGCGCTCGATCTGCTTGCGCGCGTGTGCATCAAACCGGGCGATGTCGTCGCCGTCGAGGATCCGGGCTATCCGCCCGCACGGGCCGCCTTTGCTGCGTGCGGCGCGAAAGTGGCTGGCGTGCGAGTCGATGCCCAGGGTCTCGTCGTGACGGATTTGCCCAACGATGCGCGGCTCGTCTACGTCACGCCGTCGCATCAATTTCCGCTCGGCATGCCGATGAGTCTCGAGCGGCGCCTCGAGCTGCTCGAATGGGCGCGGCGGCACCGCGCGGTGATCGTCGAAGACGACTACGACGGCGAATTCCGCTTCGAAGGCCGGCCGATGGAATCGTTGAAGAGTCTCGATCGCGCGGGGATTGCGGCGTACGTCGGCACTTTTTCGAAGACGATTTTCCCCGAGCTGCGCGTGGGCTACGTGATACCGCCGCGCTCGCTGAATCTTGCGCTGCAAAAGGCCAAGCAGATCGGCGACTGGCACACGACGACGCTCACGCAAACCGCACTCGCGCGCTTCATGCTCGACGGCGATTTCGCACGGCACCTGCGGCGCATTCGCAAGCAATACGAGGCGCGGCGCAGCGTGCTGATCGCGCATCTGAGCGGCGAGCTCGCGCCTTGGCTCGAGCCGCTGGTTCCCGCAGCGGGGATCCATATGACGGCGCTGTTGAAGAACAGAATCGAAGAAGGCCCGTTGATCGCGGCCGCGGCCGAGGCGTCGATCGGTCTTTATGGAATTGCGGCGTTCCATGCGAGCCAACCGGCGCGGCATGGGCTGCTGTTCGGGTATGGCGGGATCAGTGCGCAAGACATCGATGCCGCACTAAAGAGGCTGGCTAAGGTGATGCGGAATTAGTCCGTTTCCGCCTCACAGCGTGGCGACGAATTGAGTTCAGCGATGTATCGCTCCTTGCGGCACCGCGCTCAATGTTCGGCTGCGATCAACGGCACGATTCGCGCCCGTTGCGGGTCGTAGCTTACCCGATCGTCTTGCCGTTCCCGCACGGCGATCGCGGCGCATGCTCAGTCACCGCTAAGTCTGCGCTGGTAATCTCCTCCCTTCGCCAGTTCCCGCGCGATTGGAGAAGCACGATGCGTCACCGTGGCGAGCTTTCGCAATCGCACTGCCAACGCTCATGGAAGAATTGAATCAATCGCTGTTCCTATTGCTCAATGCACCCGCGCATCCCGGCGCCTTCATGCTCGCCCTCGGCATTTTCTGCGCCGAATACCTGATCTGGGCCGTGCCCGCTGTCGTGGCGATCGGATGGCTGCGAGGCGGCAAAGAGACCCGGCGCATGATGCTCGAGGCCACCGCATCCGCGGTCGTGGCCCTGTTCGTCAACCAGATAATCGCTTTGTTGTGGCAACATCCCCGTCCGTTCGTGATCGGCTTGGGCCACAATTTCGTCGCCCATGCGCCGGATTCCTCGTTTCCGAGCGACCACCTGACACTGCTGTGGTCGGTCGCCTCGAGCCTCGCGATGCACCGCGGCCGGCGCGCGACCGGCGTTGCGCTGGCGCTCTTGGGTTTGCCGGTTGCGTGGGCGCGTATTTACGTCGGCGTGCACTATCCGCTCGATATGGCGGGCGCCGTATTGGTGTCGGCCGCCAGCGCCTGGCTCGTGTCTTGCGCGGCATGCTGGTGGATGCCGCACACTTATTGGTTTGCGATCCGGGTCCACCGGACGCTCTTCAGCAAGTTCATCGCGCTAGGCTGGGTGCGCCGCTGATGCGCCTAGGTCCGGCCTGAGTTTGGCCGGGCACACTCGCGGCAGCCGTGAATCGCCTGTTTCGCAGTCCGGCCGTGTGGCCGACCGGCGAACCCGCAGTCCAACCTTTCAACACATCGAGCCGCCCATGAATTACCGCACTGAACACGCATTGAGCAAGGTGCCGGAAGTCACC
>DATGHJ010000247.1:0-2976 GCA_035308085.1 Trinickia sp.
AGACGCTGACGCCCGCCGAATGGCAACCCGCATAATCTGTATTTGGAAAGCTAGTGCGCATTACTCAAGACACCCGCGACGCCGCGAGCGGCGCCGCCACGGCAAGCCCGGCCGCTGATCGGGCACACCAAGGACCAAGCATGGACAAGTTCGTGATCGAAGGCGGTCACCGGCTCGCAGGAGAAATCCGCGTGTCCGGAGCGAAGAATGCTGCGTTGCCGATTCTGTGTGCAGGACTGTTGACGGCCGAGCCCGTCCATCTCGAGAACGTCCCCGACCTGCAGGACGTGCGCACCACGCTCAAGCTGCTCGGCCAGATGGGCGTGCGCGCCGAGTCCGCCGATGGTCACGTGCACCTCGACGCCTCGCGCGTCGACAATCTCGTCGCCCCGTACGAGCTCGTGAAGACGATGCGCGCGTCGATCCTCGTGCTCGGGCCGCTCGTCGCGCGCTTCGGCGAGGCGAAGGTGTCGCTGCCGGGCGGCTGCGCGATCGGTGCGCGTCCGGTCGATCAGCACATCAAGGGCTTGCAGGCGATGGGCGCCGAGATCAACATCGAGCACGGCTTCGTCGAGGCGCGTGCGAAACGCTTGAAGGGCGCGCGCATCGTGACGGACATGATCACCGTCACCGGTACGGAAAACCTGCTGATGGCCGCCGTGCTCGCCGATGGCGAAACCGTGATCGAGAACGCGGCGCGCGAGCCGGAAGTCGGCGACCTCGCGCACCTGCTCGTCGCGATGGGCGCGAAGATCGACGGCATCGGCACCGATCGCCTCGTGATCCAAGGCGTCGACGAGCTGCGCGGCGCGAAGCACACGGTGATTCCCGATCGCATCGAAGCGGGCACGTTCCTGTGCGCGGTCGCGGCGGCGGGCGGCGACGTCACGTTGCGCAACGTGCGTCCGACGACGCTGGAAGCGGTGACGATGAAGCTGCGCGAAGCGGGCGTGACGATCGAAGAGGGCGACGACTGGATGCGCGTGCGCATGAGCCAGCGCCCGAACGCGGTGAACTTCCGCACCTCCGAATTTCCGGCGTTCCCGACCGACATGCAAGCCCAGTTCATGACGCTCAACGCAATCGCGAACGGCACCTCGCAGGTCGTCGAGACGATCTTCGAGAACCGCTTCATGCACGTGCAGGAACTGAACCGCCTCGGCGCGAACATCACGATCGACGGCAACACCGCGCTCGTGACGGGCGTCGAGCGGCTGTCCGGCGCGAAGGTGATGGCGACGGATCTGCGCGCGTCCGCGAGCCTCGTGATCGCGGGCCTGTGCGCCGACGGCGAAACGTTCGTCGACCGCATCTATCACCTCGATCGCGGCTACGACCGGATGGAAACGAAGTTGACGGGTGTCGGCGCGAAGGTCCTGCGCGTGTCGGGGAGTCAAGCGGGGAGCCTGGCATGAGTGGGGTTGCGCCGAACGCGCCGCTGACGCTCGCGCTGTCGAAGGGCCGCATCTTCGAAGAGACGGTGCCGCTCCTGCAGGCCGCCGGCGTACAGGTCGCCGAAGACCCCGAAACCTCGCGCAAGCTGATCCTGCCGACAACCGACGCGAACCTGCGCGTCATCATCGTGCGCGCGACCGATGTGCCGACCTACGTCGAATACGGCGCGGCGGACTTCGGCGTCGCAGGCAAAGACGTCTTGCTCGAACACGGCGGCAGCGGCCTTTACCAGCCGATCGACTTGAGCATCGCGCGCTGCCGCATGTCGGTGGCTGTGAAGGCCGGCTTCGACTACGCGAGCGCCGTGCGCCAGGGCGCGCGCCTGCGCGTCGCGACCAAGTATGTGCAGACCGCGCGCGAGCACTTCGCCGCCAAGGGGGTGCACGTCGATCTGATCAAACTGTATGGCTCGATGGAGCTCGCGCCGCTCGTCGGCCTTGCCGACGCGATCGTCGACTTGGTCAGCTCCGGCGGCACGCTGCGCGCCAACAATCTTGTCGAGGTCGAGGAGATCATGCAGATCTCGTCGCGCCTCGTCGTGAACCAGGCCGCGCTGAAGTTGAAGCGCGCCGCGCTCAAGCCGTTTCTCGATGCGTTCGAACGCGCATCGCGCGCCGGCTTGCCGGCGCTCTGACGCTTCGTCGGGCGCGGCTTACCGAAACGGATATCAGCATGTCTCTCAAGATTCGCAAACTCGACTCCGGCACCGGCGGTTTCCGGGCGGCTTTGCGCGCCGTGCTCGCGTTCGAGGCGAGCGAGGATGAAGCGATCGAGCGCTCGGTCGCGCAGATTCTGGCCGATGTGGCGGCGCGCGGCGACGCGGCCGTGCTCGACTACACGAACCGCTTCGATCGTCTGAAGGCGGAGCGCGTCGCGGCGCTCGAATTGCCGCATGCCGAGCTGGAAGCGGCGCTCGAAGGGCTGGAGCCTAAGCGCCGCGCGGCGCTCGAAGCGGCGGCGGCGCGCGTGCGCGCGTATCACGAGAAACAGAAGATCGAGTGCGGCAGCCATAGCTGGCAGTACACCGAGGCAGACGGCACGGTGCTCGGCCAGAAGGTGACGCCGCTCGATCGCGCCGGCATCTACGTGCCGGGCGGCAAGGCGGCGTACCCGTCGTCGGTGTTGATGAACGCGATTCCGGCGCGCGTCGCGGGCGTGCGCGAAATCATCATGGTCGTGCCGACCCCCGACGGCGTGAAGAACGAGCTCGTGCTCGCGGCGGCGCTGCTGGGCGGTGTCGATCGCGTGTTCACGATCGGCGGTGCGCAGGCGGTGGCTGCGCTCGCGTACGGCACCGATACGATTCCTCAGGTCGACAAGATCTGCGGCCCCGGCAACGCCTATGTCGCATCGGCGAAGCGCCGCGTGTTCGGCACGGTCGGCATCGACATGATCGCCGGGCCGTCGGAAATCCTCGTGCTGTGCGACGGCACGACCGATCCGCGCTGGGTGGCGATGGACCTGTTTTCGCAGGCCGAGCACGACGAGCTCGCGCAATCGATCCTGCTGTCCCCGGACGAC
>DATGHJ010000248.1:0-2962 GCA_035308085.1 Trinickia sp.
ACCTGTACCTGTCGCCGATCACGACGGCGGTGCCCGGCTCGACGCACGGCTACGACACCGTCGACTACGCGCGCGTGAATCCCGAGCTCGGCGGCGAGAGCGCGCTCGTGCGTCTAGCCGATGCCGCCCGCGCGCACCAGATGGGCCTCATCGCCGATATCGTGCCGAACCACATGGGCATCGACGGCGCGCACAACGCGTGGTGGCTCGACATCCTCGAATGGGGACGGCATAGCGCGTACAGCCGCTATTTCGACGTCGACTGGCACTCACCCGATCCGGCGCTGCGCGGCAAAGTGCTCGCGCCGTGCCTCGGTGCGCCCTATGGCGAGGAGTTGGCAGCGGGAACGATCACGCTTCAATTCGATCAGGATGCCGTACGATTCTTCGCCGGCTACGCGCATCACGTGTTTCCGATTTGTCCTGCCGAATACGCGTCGATCCTGCAAGCCGCGGAGCACCCCGAGCTGGCCGCGCTCGCCCAAGGCTTCACCGGACTCACGCCGCAGCCCGCCGATCAGCCGCGCGCGGAGGACGCGCGCAAGACGCTGCGCGAGTTCATCGCGCACCAGCACGGCACGCCGGCCATCGACGCGCTGCTGGCCACCTACGCTCCGGATACGACGGCCGGGCGAGAGCGCCTGCATCGCCTGCTCGAACGGCAGTTCTTCCGCCTCGCTTGGTGGCGCACCGCGGCCGACGAAGTGAACTGGCGGCGCTTCTTCGACGTCAGCACGCTCGCGGCCATACGCGCGGAACGTCCCGAAGTCTTCGAGGCGACCCACGCGCTGATCTTGAGGCTATTCTCGCTTGGCGTGATCGACGGTGTTCGCGTCGACCACGTCGACGGTCTCGTCGAGCCGCGCGAATACTGCCAGCGCTTGCGCCAGCGGCTCTCGGAAATCGAAACCGAGAGGCCGCCGCAACTCGATGGCCAGCGCGCGTATCTGATCGTCGAAAAAATTCTGGGCCGCGGCGAAGCACTGGCCGACGACTGGGGCGTCGACGGCACAACGGGCTACGACTTCATGAACGACGTCGGCGCGCTGCTGCACGACGCCGACGGCGCCGCTCCGCTCACCGCGGCATGGACCGCCATCAGCGGCAGCACGCGTGCGTTCGCCGACGAAGCGCTCATCGCGCGGCGCAAGATATTGACCGAGCATCTGTCGGCGGAACACGATCGCGCGACGCGCGCGCTCCATCGCATCGCGCGCGAAAACCCCACGACGCGCGATTTCACGTTCACATCGATACGCCGCGCGCTCGGCGAATTGGCGGTGCGTTTCCCGGTGTACCGGTTCTATCCGCAAAACGGCATCCGCGGCACGACCGATGACGTCTACTTCAACCAAGCGCTCGACGCCGCGCGACAGGCGCTGCCGCGCGCCGATCATGAAGTGCTCGAGCGCATTGCCGGATGGCTCGGCGGCAAAACGCCGGACGAAGGCGCCATGCAACCGCAGTCGAGCGCGAACTCACCCGCGCCTCAGCGGCGCACCGCACCCGCCCTCTTCGCCCAGCTCACCGCGCCGCTCGCCGCGAAAGCGATCGAGGACACCGCCTGCTATCGCTATGGGCGCTTGCTGTCGCGCAACGATGTCGGCTCGGACCCGGGCGAGTTGACGCTATCGCTCGACGATTTTCACGCCGCCAATCTGGCGCGCGCCCAGCATTTTCCACACGCGATGCTCGCGACCGCCACGCACGACCATAAGCGCGGCGAAGACACGCGCGCGCGTCTCGCGGTGCTGAGCGAAATCGCAACGGAATGGAGCGCAACGCTGCACACGTGGTCCACCGTGAATACGCCGCAACGGCGCGTGCTGAACGGCAACGAGCGTGACTGGGCGCCGGGCCCGGCTGCGGAAGCGATGCTGTATCAGACGCTCGTCGGCTGCTGGCCGCTCGACCTCGAGCCGAGCGACGAAGGCGGCGTGAAGGCATTCGCGGAACGCATCGCCGCGTGGCAGGAGAAGGCCCTGCGCGAGACGAAGCTGCGCACGAGCTGGTACGCGCGCGATGAAGCGTACGAAGCCGCGTCGCGCGAGTTCCTGTTCGACATCCTCGCGCCGCAGCGGCGCGACGGCTTTCTACAAGCGCTGCCCGAGTTCGTCGCGCGCATCGGGCGCGCGGGGGCGCTCAATAGTCTGCTGCAGACGGTGCTGCGATTGACGTCGCCGGGCGTGCCGGACTTGTACCAAGGCACCGAGCTATGGGACTTCAGCCTCGTCGATCCGGACAACCGCCGCCCGGTCGATTTCGCGCGGCGCCAAGCGTGGCTCACCGGCTCGCCGCCGAGCGAGCAGCTTGCGAACTGGCGCGATGCGCGCGTCAAGCTCGGCATCGTGCATCGCGCGCTCACGTTGCGCTCGGTGTCGCCTGCGCTGTTTTTGGAAGGTTCGTATATTCCGCTGAGCGTGCGCGGCAAGCTCGCTCGTCACGTGATTGCGTTTGCGCGCCGACATGGCGATGCGTATGCGATCGTGATCGGGACGCGGTTCTCAGCAACGCTCCTCGACGATGGCCTCGATGTGCCGCATGTCGATCCGGCCAAGTGGGAAGACACCGTGGTGACGCTGCCGAAGCCGCTTGGCGCACGCGCGTTATTCGACTGGCTGAGTCCGGCCGCTCCGAAAGCCGATGACGCGGGCGAACTGTTGGTGAGCGATGCGCTGTCGGCGCTGCCGGTCGCGATATTAGTGGAGGAAGGGGTGCCGAGGGGGTGATCGGGCGCCTGCGTCACCCGCCCTCATCCTCGAACGCCTTCGGGTACACCCGCACGAGCACGATCCTCGGCCCGTGCATCTTCTTCACGACGACATCGAAGTGTTCGAACTCGATGCGCTGCCCTTCGGAGGGCAAATCATTGAGCGCATGAATCACCAGGCCGCCGACCGATTCCGCCGCCCCCTCGTCGATATCGATGCCGAGCACGCGCTCGAGCGACACCACCGGCAAG
>DATGHJ010000249.1:0-4695 GCA_035308085.1 Trinickia sp.
GTGGACGGCAACGAGCCGAGACGGGCGCGCGACGCGGTTTCGTCGAAGGCCGCACGGGCCGCCTGCGCGGCTCGTTCGCTAGACGCCAGCGACTGCGCGTCGTTATCCAGCGCGGCAAGCGAATCCGCCACATCCTGGAATGCCGACAGAACCGTCGACTTGTAGTGCAGAACCGCGGCATCGTAGGTATCGATCGAGGCTCTGCGTTGCGCGAACAGCGCCCCGCCATGGAAGATCGGTTGTGACAGGCCTGCACCAATCGCCCACAGTCCGCCCGCGCCCGAGAGCAGCGTCGGCCAGCTAAAGCCGCCGCGGCCCATCGAGGCCGTCAGCGACAGGCTCGGAAAAAGCTGCGCGGTCGCGGCGCCAACGTCGGCCGCGGCCGCTTTCACCGCGGCGTCGGCCGCCAGAATGTCGGGGCGCGAACGCAAAAGATCCGATGGCACGGCGACCGGCACATGGTCGGGCAAAGACAGGCTGTCGAGATCGGGCACCACCGGTGCGTCGTCCGGCGTGCGGCCCATCAACACCGCCAGCGCGTGGACCGCTGTGGCGCGCTGCTGCCGCAAAGGCGGCAGACTGGCGGCGATCGACTCCGCATCGTCCTTGGAATTCAGCGCCTGCACGTGCGAGAGGGATCCGAGCGTGTACCGTTGCTGGTCCTCATTCGCCGTTTCGTTCGCCACAGCGACGAGCCGTTCGGTAAGCGCGATCTGACGATCGAGCGCCGCCACATTGATCGCCGTGCCGACGATGTTCGCGGCGAGCGCACGCCGGGCCGCTTCGAGTTCATAGCCCTGCACATCCACACGGGCGGCAGCCGCCGCGTTGGCGTAGCGCGTCGCCCCGAAAAGGTCGAAGGTGTAGTGCGCCTGAATCTGCCCGGCGAAAAAGTTATACCGCACCGCGGTGGGACCCACGCCGGGCACGACCGGTGCGCGCGCCCGCTCGACCTGAGCGGCCCCGTCGATCGAAGGCAGCGTGGACGAACCGACCTGCGCGCGCAATTCCTCCTGCGCGACCGAAAGCGTGCGCTGCGTCGCCGCAAGCGTCGGGCTGTTGCGCAGGCCTTCTTCGACCAGCGCATCGAGCGTGTCGGACCGGTACAGCCGCCACCATTGCGGTACCGCCGTCGAGCCGATATCGAACTGCTGGGCGACGCCGTTTGCCGCCACCGTCCGCGACGGCTGCGCCTGTGCGCCGTAATGGACCGGCGAAGGCATCGCCGGGGGTTCGCCGCTGGGGCCGAACGAGCAAGCCGTTAGCGCGAGCGCCATGGCGACGGCGACAACGGATGTCTTATGGGCAAACTTCATATCAAATCTCCGTGTGCTCGACGACGACCGGTTGCAGCCCGCGCTCGTCACGCCGGACCCTGAAGCACGTCGCGTAGAGAGCCGGCAGGAAGAACACCGTCAGTAAAGTGGCGATCGTGATCCCGCCCATCAACGCGGTCGCCATGGGCCCGAAGAACGCCGAGCGCAGAAGGGGAATCAGGGCAAGCACGGCAGCGGCGGCCGTCAGCATGATCGGGCGGAAGCGCCGCACGGTCGCACCGATAATCGCGTCGAAGCGCCCATGCCCCGCCGCAATGTCCTGGTCGATCTGATCGACCAGGATCACGGAGTTGCGCATGATGATGCCGAACATCGCGATCACGCCGAGCAACGCGACAAAGCCAAAAGGCTTGCCGAACAGCAGCAGCGCAGCCACGACGCCGATCAGCCCGAGCGGCGCGGTCAACACGACGATAAAGGTCCGCGAGAAGCTCTTCAGCTGGATCATCAGCAAGGTCAGAACGGCGATGATCATGAGCGGCATCTCGGCGTTGATCGAGGTCTGCCCCTTCACGCTTTCTTCAACCGCGCCGCCCACTTCGATGCGATAACCCACCGGCAATCCGGCCTGCTCGCCGGCAAGCGCGTGCTCGATATCGCGGGTCACGTCGATACCCTGCGCGTCGCCCCGAATGTCGGCCTGTACCGTGATCGTCGGCTGCCGGTCGCGCTGCCAGATCACGCCGTATTCGAGCGTGTCCTTGACGTGTCCGAGGGAACCCAGCGGAACCGGGCCGTTCGGAGTCGGCACCGCGAGGCTGGTGAGCTTCGAGGGATCGACGCGCTCGCCCTTCGGCGCACGCAGATCGACGTTGATCAGCTTGTCTCGCTCACGGAACTGCGTGACCGTGTAGCCCGAGAGCGTCATGGCGAGGAAGTTCGATACATCCTCCGACGTGACACCGAGCTGGCGCGCCCGATTCTGATCGACTTCGAACGAGATCGACCGTTCCGCCGGCTCGTCCCAATCGAATTGGACGTTGCGCGTGCGGGAATCGGCACGGACCTTGTCGGCTACCGTTTGGGCAATGGAGCGCACGGTCGCGATATCGCTGCCGCTCACCCGGAACTTGATCGGGAAACCCACCGGCGGACCGTTCTCGAGCCGCGCCACGCGCGCCCGTACGCCGGAGAAATCCTTCTCGAGTTTCGCATCGAGCCAGTGCATCAACTCGTCGCGATCTTCGATGCTCTTCGCGGTGATCACGAATTGCGCGAAGTTGGGCTGCTGCAGTTGCTGATCGAGCGGCAAATAAAAGCGCGGCGCGCCGGTGCCCACGAAGTCGACGAAGTGGTCGATTTCCCGCTTGCCGTTGAGCGCCGTTTCAAGACGCTTCGTTTCACGCAGTGTCGCCTCGAACGAAGCGCCTTCCGGCAGCCGCAGGTCGACGAGCAGTTCGGGCCGTTCCGAGTTCGGGAAAAACTGCTGCGGCACGCGCGTGAACGCTGCCATCGCGAACGTGAAAAGCACTGCGGTGACGCCAAGCACGGCCCAACGACGCTCGATACACCACGATACCCAACCCGAAAGGCGCTGATAGAAGCCGGTGTTGTAAACGTCGTGCTCGTGATGGTGGCCGCCGGCGTGGCCCTTACGCTCGGGCAGCATGTGAAAACCCAGCAACGGAACCAGCACGACTGCCGCGAACCACGACACGATCAGCGCAATGGCCGACACTTCGAAAATCGAGCGCGTGTATTCTCCCGTGCTCGATTTCGCGAGCGCGATCGGCAAGAAACCGGAAACCGTGACGAGGGTGCCCGTCAGCATCGGAAAGGCCGTGGTCGAATACGCGAAGGCCGCGGCGCGCATGCGGCTCCAGCCCTGCTCCAGCTTCACGGCCATCATTTCGACGGCAATGATCGCGTCGTCGACCAGCAAGCCTAGCGCGAGCACCAGTGTGCCGAGCGAGACCTTGTCCAGCCCGATATTGAATACGTGCATGCATAACGCGGTCACGGCGAGCACGATCGGAATGGAGATCACGACGACCATGCCGGTACGAAGGCCGAGTGAAACAAGGCTCACGACCAGCACGATCGCTACCGCTTCACCCACCGATCGGACGAACTCGTCCACCGAATGCTTGACGGCATGCGGCATGCTCGAGACCGAAGCCAGCTTGAGCCCTGCCGGCAGGCTAGCCTGCAGTTCGGCGGCCTTGGCATCGAGTGCCTTGCCGAGGCTGACCACGTCGCCGCCCTTTTGCATCGTCACGCCAATGCCGAGCACCGTCTGCCCGCCGACACGCATCTCTGTGACGGGCGGATCGTCGTAGCCACGCGTGATCTTTGCGATGTCGCCGAGCCGGAACGTGCGTTTGTTCACGGTGAGGAGTGTGTCCGCAAGCGCCTGCACGTCCTTGAACGCGCCGCTCGGGCGCACGAACACCCGGTCGTCCGCCGTGGTGATGGTGCCGACCGGCGTTACCGAGTTCTGTGCGTCGATGGCCTGCGCGAGCTGCTGCGGCGTGATGGACAGCCGGGTCATCTGCGCATTCGATATTTCGATGAAGATGTGCTGATCAGGATCGCCAAAGTAGTCGACCTTGGCGACACCGGGCACACGCAGCAGCACCGTGCGCAACTGATCCGCGTAGTCATGCAGCTGCGCGGGTGTATAGCCGTCGCCTTCGAGCGCATAGATGTTCGTGTAGACATCGCCGAACTCGTCATTGAAGAACGGTCCAACCGTTCCCTTGGGCAATGTCGCGGCGATATCGCCCACTTTCTTGCGAACCTGGTACCAGGTCTCGGGGACCTCCTTGACCGGCGCCGAATCCTTCATTGCGAAGAAAATCATCGACTCGCCTGGCCGCGAATAGCTCTTGATGTTGTCGACGTACGGCGCGGCCTGCAATTGACGGCCGATCCGGTCCGTGATCTGTTCCTGTACCTCGCGGGCAGTCGCGCCCGGCCAATAGGTTTTGACCACCATGGTGCGGAACGTGAACGGCGGGTCTTCCGACTGGGCAAGCTTCGTATAGCCGATCACGCCGAACAGCGTCGCAAGCCCGATCAGAAATATCACGAGCTGCTGATGGCGCAACGCCCACGCGGACAGATTGAAACCGCCTTCGCTGGATGCCTCGGGGTTAGGCGGAATGACGGGCGCGCTGTCGTGCGCGGCTTCGCGGTCGCGGGCGTTCATGACGAAAAGTCCTCCGGATGGAGGGGTGCCACGACCTGCACGCGCTGGTTCGCGCTCACCGCGTGAACGCCTTGCATCACGACACGGTCGCCGTCGTGGAGTCCGCCCACGACGGAAACGGTCCGCTCGCCGTAGCGCACGATGCTGACCGTGCGCAGTTCGAGGGTGTCGCTACCGGCGCGCACCACCCATACAGCAGGGTTCTCG
>DATGHJ010000250.1:0-3312 GCA_035308085.1 Trinickia sp.
GGTTCATCAGGAACGCGAGCGGCACCTCGAAGATTTCGGCGACTTCGAACGTATCGGCATGCACGGTAAACGGCATAGACACGAGCCCAACGACAGGCGTCACGCTAAACCCGGTACCCGTCAGGTAGTCGGGCAGTGCTCCCAGCACCTCGACTCGCTCGGGCGCCAGCCCCACTTCTTCCTGCGCTTCGCGCAACGCAGTGGCCGCGGCGCTTGGGTCTTCCGGCTCGCGCCGGCCGCCCGGGAAACTCACCTGCCCCGCATGATCGTTTAGATGATCGGCGCGCTGCGTGAGCAGCACGGTCAGCCCCGATTCGCGCACGACGATTGGCACGAGCACGGCCGCTTCGCGCGGGTCGCCGTCTTCCGGTAGCCAGCGCACTTCCCTCGGTTCCGGCTCCCAGTCGAGTGGCGCATGAAAGCGCGCACGCAACCAGTCCGCGGTCAGCCGCTCAGGCGCCAGAGCCGGCAAATCGACGCCGGTGGATTCAACGGACTGGGCTTCGGGGTCGAAAATAGGGCGGGGACGGATCAATGGCGGTCTCGTGACGATCGTGTGGGATAGTGGCTATTGTGATCCACCAACAAAAAAAGCACCCGGGACGGGTGCTTTTTCTTACAGCTTTTACGCTCAGGACGCTTCGCGGTCTTTCGACACCAGCTTTTCCTTGATCCGAGCCGACTTGCCCGAACGCTCGCGCAGGTAGTACAGCTTCGCGCGACGGACGTCGCCGCGACGCTTCACAACGATGCTTGCCAACAGCGGCGAGTACGTCTGGAACGTACGCTCGACGCCTTCGCCCGACGAAATCTTGCGGACGATGAACGACGAGTTGAGGCCGCGGTTGCGCTTCGCGATCACGACGCCTTCGTAGGCCTGAACGCGCTTGCGGGTACCTTCCACCACGTTCACGTTCACGATCACCGTATCGCCAGGGGCGAATTCGGGGATCGTCTTGCCTGCGAGCGAACGCTCGATTTCTTCCTGCTCGAGTTTTTCAATCAGATTCATCACTGACTCCTAATGCCATCTTGTCGGCGTTCGTACCTGCCTTGCACCAAGTCCAGCCGGCGCGCGGCACGGCCCCGATAGAGGATGGGTTCACATCTGGTGCCGCACACGCATGTGCGGCACCGCCTATGTCTTGCAAACGAATGCCGAAGGGGTCAAGCCTTCGGTGCTTCTTTCGCCAGACTTGCGAGCCATGCTTCATCGGCACGGCTCAACATCTTGTTGCGCCTCGCGCGCTCGATCAAATCGGGCCGCTTGGCAAGCGTATTTCTGAGCGCCTCGCGCCGGCGCCACTGCTCGATCTCCGCGTGATGGCCGCCAAGCAGCACATCCGGCACGCGCATGCCGTCGTATTCCTCGGGCCGCGTATAGTGCGGACAGTCGAGCAAGCCGTCGACGAAGCTGTCCTGCACTGCCGATTGCGCATCGTTGAGCACGCCAGGCAGCTGCCTCACAACAGCATCCATCAGCGCCATCGCCGGCAGCTCGCCGCCCGACAGCACGAAGTCACCAAGGCTTACTTCCTCATCGACGCAACGGTCGAGCAACCGCTGGTCGATCGCCTCATAGCGCCCGCAAAGCAACACCAGACCGGGCTCTTGCGCAAAACGCATCACGCGATCGTGATCGAGCCGCGCGCCTTGCGGCGACATCATGACGACACGCGTACCGGCGATGCCCTGCTCCGCTTGCGCCGCCTTCGCGGCACCGATCGCCGCTTCGAGCGGCTTGGCCAGCATCACCATACCCGGACCACCGCCGTACGGGCGATCGTCGACTGTACGGTAGTTGTCAATCGTGAAATCGCGCGGATTCCAAGTGCGCAACCCGAAACGGCCCTGCTTCGCTGCGCGGCTCGTGATACCCCAGTCGGTCAGCGCGCGAAACATGTCGGGAAAGAGCGTAACGACATCGAACTGCACCGCTCTCTCCGTTGATTCAATCATGTTCAGTAATCGGCTTCCCAGTCGACGACGATTTGTTTCGCCGCCCGATCCACCGTTTTGACGTACACACCGACGAATGGAATCAGGCGTTCGCCCTTTACCTCGCGGCCATCCTTGGCCGTCGTCGGATACTCGATGCGCAAGACCGAATGCGCGCCGTTGTCGATCATGTCGACGACTTGGCCAAGCGCCACGCCCGCCTCGTTGACGACACTCAGGCCGAGCAAATCGACCCAGTAATACTCGTCGGCGCCCAACGCCGGAAAATCGCTGCGCCGCACGTGCACGCGCCAACCGCGCAACGCGAGTGCGGCATCGCGATCGGCGGGGCCGCCCAGATGAGCGACGATGCTGTCGCTGTGCGTCTTCGACTGCAGCACCGCGGCCGAGATGCGCTCGCGGCCCTTCACGAGCCACCAGCGCTTCGCGCTCAAGAGCGCATCGCCGCCGCGCCCGGCGTCCGCATGCGCGGCCACCTTGACCCAACCCTTCAGGCCGTACGCGTCGACGATCGCGCCGACTTCGACCACGTCGTCAGGCCAGGTTTCTGCCGATTCGACGCGAATCTGCGCCGCTTCGGCTTCCGCACCGGACACGCTGCTTGCGGCAGGCGTACGAGCGGCCGGCTTGCGGGCGGCCGGCTGCCGGACGAACGCACCAAATGATGCTTGCGTGCGAGCCGCCTCTTTCGCGCGGCCTGAACCGCCAGATTCACGATCGGACATCAATCAACCTCGCGAACGGCGCCAACGCCAACAACTCGTTCAAACGAAAGCAGCGCATCTGGCATGCCGAGCGATTTGCTCAGACGCATGGCAGATGCGCGCATTGAGTAGCCGAAGCCGAACATCACAGGCCGTGCGGCCCCAACCGCCATTAGGCAGCCGGCTGCGCCTTTTGCGCTTGCTTCACAAGACGCTCGACGGTCGGCGACAGTTGCGCGCCAACGCCTTGCCAGTACGTGAGGCGGTCTTGAGCGATACGCAGCGACTCACCCTTCGTAGCGACCGGGTTGTAGAAACCAACGCGTTCGATAAAGCGGCCGTCACGACGGTTACGCGAATCGGTTGCGACGATGTTGTAGAACGGGCGCTTCTTCGAGCCGCCACGAGCCAAGCGGATGATGACCATACTAAAATCCTTGAAAACCGGGGTTCGGAACCACTGAAACACGCGATTATAGCGGGAAACCGAAGCCACAACAAACACTTACCTGAAAAACTGGAAGCACGGGTGGTGCGATACCGGCGCTCCCCTCTGATCCGGGGGCCGGAAAATAGCCTGCAAATCGCGCCGAAAGGCCCATAAAAGCTCGGCTTCCTCTTATCAAAGGGTGCGAACTGGGTACGGGGT
>DATGHJ010000251.1:0-2736 GCA_035308085.1 Trinickia sp.
CAGGCCGATCTCGCGATGTACAAGTCGAAGGAACGCGGGCGCAACGCGATGTGTTTCTTCGACCCGGACATGCAGACCGTCGTCGTCGAGCGGGCCGCGCTCGAGGCGGCGTTGCGCAATGCGATCGAACAAGATCAGTTCCTGCTGCACTACCAGGCGCAAGTCGACGGCGCTCGCGTGACGGGCGTCGAAGCGCTCGTGCGCTGGCAGCATCCGCAGCGCGGGATCGTGCCGCCTGCCGAATTCATTCCGCTCGCCGAAGAGACCGGGCTGATTCTCGCGCTCGGCTACCGCGTGCTGGAGATCGCGTGCGATCAACTCGCGCGCTGGTCGGCGCGGCCCGATATGGACCACCTCACGATCGCCGTCAACGTCAGCGCGCAGCAGTTCCGCGAGCCCGACTTCGTCGACAAGGTGCTGGCCGCCATCGATCAAACCGGCGCGAGGCCGGATAGGCTGAAGCTCGAGCTGACCGAGAGCGTGCTCGTCGACAACGTGCAGGACATCACCGGGAAGATGGCCGCGCTCAAGGAGAGGGGCGTCGTGTTCTCGCTCGACGATTTCGGCACCGGCTATTCGTCGCTTTCGTATCTGAAGCTGTTGCCGCTCGATCAGTTGAAGATCGATCGCTCGTTCGTGCGCGACGTGCTCGTCGATCCGAACGACGCGGCGATTGCGAGAACGATCGTCGCGCTCGCGCAGAGCCTCGGCTTGGGCGTGCTCGCCGAGGGCGTCGAGACCGAGGCGCAGCGCGACTTCCTGGCGGCCGCGGGATGCCATGCCTACCAGGGCTATTACTTCTGCCGTCCGTTGCCGATCGAGGGGTTCGAAGCGTTTGCGAGCGGGCTCGAGACGGGTCAGTGCGTCGAGGAATAGTCGCGAATCGAAGCGGCCCGCGCCGCTAGATGCGCGCTTTGGCCCACTGCGGGTTGTTCAGATGGGCGCGCACGAAGCTGACGTGCTCGCGCAGCACATAGAAAGCGTCCGCGAAGGCGAGCGGCATGCGCAAATGATTGATCGACTCCTCGATCGTGTCGAGCTCCGCCAACAGCTGGCGCCGTTCGTCTTCGGTGGCGCCGTTCATCACGCTGCGCTCGATCGCAATCAGCGCGCCGTAGTAGCGATAGATCCGCGAGCGCACGCGCCAGCGGAAGAGGGCCGGAATGAGCCGCAGGCCGGGGATCAACAGCACCGCCACGGGCAGCAGCAGCACCAGCAAGCGATCGGCTACCGTCGCGAGCCAGAACGGCAGGTAGCGGTAGAAAAAGCTCTTGCCAGACTTGTAATAGCGCGTCGCGTCTTCGCTGATCGGAAAATCCTCCGCGACCGGATTCGGAAATTGCCCGGCGGCCTGCAGCAGTCCTGCCTCGCCGTGAACTTCCTGCGCGGCTTCGATGATGAGGTCCGAGATGGCCGGATGCAGCGTCGGACGCGCGATGATTTCGACCGTCGGGCCAATCAGGTGGACCGTTTGGGGCGGTAGCGTCCTTTGCAGATCGAGCACGCCCGGCGGCAGATCGATCTCGTTCAAATACGGAAAGAGCCGCGTGTAGGCCTTTGCCTCCGTGAAGTCCAGCGCGGAAATGCCGGGTATCGTGAGCAAGCTTTGCATCATCTCGCGTGTGGCCGAGTCTCCGCTGAAGAGCGCCGCGTCGATATTCCCCTTGATCAGCTCCGTTGCGGCTTGCATGCCGTCATACGGCAGCAGAGTGCTGGTGCCGCCAGGCACGATGCCGTTCGCCGCCAGCAGCTTGAGCGACAGCAAGCGCGTGCCGCTGCCTTCGCGGCCGATCGCGATCCGCTTGCCGTCGAGGTCGGCCAAATGCGTCACGCCATGGCCGCGGTAGAACACGGTGAGCGGCAAGTAGCGGACGCTGCCGAGCGACATCAGCTTCGACGTATTCACGCCGTCCGCCACGCCGCCTTGCACGAGCGCGAAGTCGACGTGCTGCTTGGGATCGAGCAGCCGGTTCAGGTTTTCGACCGAGCCGTCGGACTCGAGCACGTTGAGCGTCACGCCGTTGCGCGCGAGGATTTTTTTGTATTCCAGGGCTGCCTGCATGAAGATGCTGTTGCGCGGCCCGGCGCTCATCGTGATGGTCTTCGGCGGCGCGGGATCGATCAGCCAGACGATCGCGGCGATCGCGGCGGCGAACAGCAGAATGACTGGCAGTACTGTCACAGCCAGATCGCGCCACACGGGATGCGCGTGGTCTCGAAGGAAATTCGGCGTATGCGGGCGATAGCGTTTCATGGGATCGAAGGTCTTTTTTTGCCGCCTGAATCGCGTGTTCAGCTGTTCTAGACGTCGCCCGCCGCGAAATTCAACTCCACGCCGTTGCCCGCCGGATCGACGAAGAAGATTTGATGTTGGCCTGTGAGCGGCACGTCGTCCGTCGTGTAGTGGATGTTGAAGGCGTGCAGACGCGCTTCGTGTTCCGCCGCGCCGGTGCATGAGAACGCGACGTGGTCGAAGGTATTGACCACGTTGGCGGGGCGTTTTTCATCGGGAGCGGCTTCGGAGAGATGCAGTACCGCTTGCTCCCCGGCGTAGAGCCAGTAACCGTGGCTGCTAAAAGGCGGGCGGTAGCCGCGCCGCAGGCCGACCACGTCGACGTAGAAGTCTCTGAGCGCGTCGAGTTCGGCGCGCGCCGCGCGCAGGTTGTAGTGGCTGAAGCCTGTGATGGACATGGGGACGCTCGATAACCGCGGCATGGGGCCAAGGCGTTCATTCTA
>DATGHJ010000252.1:0-2629 GCA_035308085.1 Trinickia sp.
CGGCGTGCGGCGTGTTCAGTTTCGATGGCGCGCCGACTTTGCGGCGAGTGTGGCCGGGCTTGCGCGAGGCCGCAAACAAAAACGCCGGCTCAGGGCCGGCGTTTGTATACTTTTACAGATTCCGGCGCTTAATGCTTGAGATTGCGACGCAGACGTTCGATCGCCTGCAACTGCGCCAGTGCCTGGGCGAGCTCGGCCTGGGCCTGCGCGATTTCAACGGCGTCGGTACGATCGGCGAGCGCGCGCTCCGCCTGATCCTTGGCGCGGCGTGCGGCGGCCTCGTCGAGATCCTTGGCGCGGATCGCGGTGTCGGTCAGCACGGTGACGACCTGCGGCTGCACTTCGAGGATGCCGCCGGAGACATAGAAGAACTGCTCGTCGCCATTTTCCGCGATCACGCGCACCTGGCCCGGCTTGAGCCGGGTGATAAGCGGAGCGTGCCGCGGCATGATGCCGAGTTCGCCTTCCTCGCCGGTGGCGACAATCATCTTCGCCTCGCCGTGGAAGATCTCGGCCTCGGCGCTGACGATGTCACTTCTGATGGTGGTCATTTTTATTTCCTGTCTATTCGTGAGCAGTGAGCGGTGAGCGGTGAGCGGGAAGAGCTAGCGAGTCCAAGCTTTCGCTTTTACCGCTCACCGCTCACTTTTCACCGCTCATATTCTTCACGCCGCTTTCTTCTCGGCCATCTTCTTGCCTTTCTCCAAGGCTTCGTCGATGCCGCCGACCATGTAGAACGCCTGCTCAGGCAGATGATCGCATTCGCCGTCGACGATCATCTTGAAGCCGCGGATCGTTTCCTTGAGCGACACGTACTTGCCCGGCGAACCGGTGAACACTTCCGCTACGTGGAACGGCTGCGAGAAGAAGCGCTCGACCTTGCGCGCGCGCGACACGGTCGCCTTGTCTTCTTCGCTGAGTTCGTCCATGCCGAGAATCGCGATGATGTCTTTCAGTTCCTTGTAGCGCTGCAGCGTGGCCTGCACGCGGCGCGCGGTGTCGTAATGCTCGGTGCCGATCACGTTCGGATCGAGCTGGCGGCTGGTCGAATCCAGCGGATCGACGGCCGGATAGATACCGAGCGAGGCGATGTTGCGCGAGAGCACGACGGTCGCGTCCAGATGCGCGAACGTGGTCGCCGGCGACGGATCGGTCAGATCGTCCGCGGGCACGTAGATCGCCTGGATCGAGGTGATCGAGCCGGTCTTGGTCGAGGTGATGCGCTCCTGCAGCACGCCCATTTCCTGCGCAAGCGTCGGCTGATAGCCCACCGCCGACGGCATGCGGCCGAGCAACGCGGACACTTCGGTGCCGGCCAGGGTGTAGCGATAGATATTGTCGACGAAGAACAGCACGTCGCGGCCCTTGCCGGACGCGTCTTTCTCGTCGCGGAAATATTCGGCCATGGTCAGACCGGTCAACGCGACGCGCAGGCGGTTGCCCGGCGGTTCGTTCATCTGGCCGTAGACCATCGCCACTTTCGATTCGCCGATGTTGTCGAGCTTGATCACGCCCGCTTCGATCATCTCGTGATAGAAGTCGTTGCCTTCGCGCGTGCGCTCGCCGACGCCGGCAAACACCGACAGGCCCGAGTGCTGGGTCGCGATATTGTTGATCAGTTCGAGCATGTTAACCGTTTTGCCCACGCCCGCGCCGCCGAACAGGCCGACCTTGCCGCCCTTGGCGAACGGACAGACCAGGTCGATGACCTTGATCCCGGTTTCGAGCAATTCGTTCGCCGCTGCCTGTTCGTCGTAGCTCGGCGCCGCGCGATGGATGACCCAGTGATCCTTGACGTCGATCGGACCGGCTTCGTCGATCGGACGGCCGAGCACGTCCATGATGCGGCCGAGCGTGCCGGTGCCGACCGGCACCTTGATGCCTTCGCCGGTGTTGGTCGCGACGAGGTTGCGCTTGAGGCCGTCGGTCGAGCCGAGCGCGATCGTGCGCACGACACCGTCACCGAGCTGCTGCTGCACTTCGAGTGTGATCTCGGTGCCGTCGACCTTCAGCGCGTCGTACACCTTGGGTACCTGATCGCGCGGAAATTCGACGTCGACCACCGCGCCGATGATTTGAACTACTTTGCCTTGGTTCATCGTGGTAACTCCACTTAACTGTATTCGTTCATTGCGGCACTGCCGCTTTAGTTGTGAGCGGTGAGCAGTCAGCGGTGAGCGGTCAAGGGCAGAAGCGGCGGTTTTTTCCGCTCACCGCTGACTGCTCACCGCTCACGGCCTCATCAATCACACCGCCGCCGCACCGCCGACGATTTCCGAAATTTCCTGGGTGATCGCCGCCTGGCGCGCCTTGTTGTAGATCAGGGTCAGCGAATCGATCGCCTTGTTCGCGTTGTCGCTCGCCGATTTCATCGCGACCATGCGCGCGGCGTGTTCGCTGGCGAGATTTTCCAGCGTCGCCTGATACACCAGCGACTCGATATAGCGCGTGAGCACGTGATCGAGCACCGCTTCGGCGCTCGGTTCGTACAGATAATCCCAGTCGTGCGCGGTTTGCAGTTGATCGGATGGTGGCAACGGCAGCAACTGATCCAGCGTCGTCTTCTGCGTCATCGTGTTGACGAAGCCGTTATAGGCCAGGGTCAGACGATCGATGCGGCCGTCGGTAT
>DATGHJ010000253.1:0-2895 GCA_035308085.1 Trinickia sp.
TCGGTATCGTACACATCGATCGCGGCGCCTGCGATCTGCCGCTTCTCGAGCGCCGCAAGCAGCGCCGCCGCATCCACGATTGGGCCACGCGACGTATTGACGAGGCGGCTCGTGGGCTTCATTCTCGCGAGCTCCGCGGCACCGACCAGACCTCTCGTCCGTTCGCTCAGGCGCAGGTGGATCGACAGAAAGTCGGAACTCGAAAACAGCGTGTCTTTGTCGACCCGTTGAACGCCTTTCGATTCCGCGCGCTCGGCCGTCAAGTTCTGGCTCCAGGCAATCACATTCATCCTGAACGCGCGGCCGATCACGCCGACCGCCGAGCCGATATGGCCGAGCCCAAGCAGGCCGAGGGTCTTGCCCGCCAGTTGGGTTCCGAGCGTGAGCTGCCAACCGCCTTCGCGCAAAGACTGATTCTCGACAGGGATATTGCGAGCCATGGCCAGAATCATCGCCCAGGCGAATTCGATGGTCGGCGTAGACGAGTAGCCCGTGTGAACGACCTGGATGCCGCGCTCAGCCGCCGCGTCCGTGTCGATTGACGCGTTGCCCGCGCCCGTCGAGGCAATCAGCTTGAGATTGGGCAGCTGCGCGATGATCTCGCGTGTGAGCGGCGTGCGCTCGCGCATCACGCACAGCACGTCGAACGGCGTTAGACGCTCGATCACTTGCGCGGCTGGCGCCAAGTGGTCGTTGAACACCGTGATCTCCGCACGGTTTTTCAAGGGCGACCAGTCCGCTACGTCGAGCGCGACGTTCTGGTAGTCATCGAGAATGGCAACTCTGACGAGGGATCGGCTAGACATGGGTGACATCCTCCAGGCATAGGGCGTGTGCATAAGCACCGGTCGCCGTGCGGCACGAGCTGTTGGGTGCGCGTTAGTTTGACGCATTCTGCGATTTGCTGCTGGCGCTGCGTGCTGGTGCGCTTATTGGTGCGCTTATCGGTGCGCTTAAGCCGCACTGCCGGTCTGGACGGCTCCTTCGCCATCCACGCGCGCGTCGCGCCGCACCGCCTGGGGCGGAACGCCAAACCCGCGCACGAACGCCTCGCGCATATGGCGGCGATCGCGAAAGCCGGTTTCTTTCGCGATGACGTCGAGCGGATGCCGGCTCTGTTCGATCATGAGCCGTGCCGCCTCCAGACGCAAACCTTCGATGGCCTTGGCCGGAGACTGTCCGGTTTCGAGCGTGAATACCCGGCTGAACTGGCGCGGACTCAAATGCACGCTGTCGGCCAACTCCTCCACCGTCAACGCCCGGCTCAGATTCTGGCGCGCGTAGTTCAGCGCATTCTGGATGCGATCGGACTTCGGCGCGAGATCCAGCATTTCTGAATGTTGCGACTGGCCGCCCGCCCGGCGCTGATGCATGACCAGCTTGTGCGCCACCGAACGCGCCAGGTCCGGACCGAGATCCTTTTCCACCATCGCGAGCGCGAGGTCCAGGCCGGCCGTCATGCCGGCCGACGTCCAGATCGGACCATCGACGATATAGATCCGGTCTTCCTCTACGCGGATGTCCGGATAGCGCTTCTGCAGTTCGCGCCCGAAATACCAATGCGTCGTGGCGCGCCGCTGGGCCAGCAAGCCCGCTTGCGCGAGCACGAATGCGCCGGTGCAGATCCCGACGATGCGCCTCGCGCCTTGCCCGCCTTTGCGCAGGAACGCAAGAACGTCTTCAGGGGCCGGCGAACTGAGCGGATCGTTCACCCCGGCGACGAACCACGTGTCCACGTCGAGCTTCCCGCGCAACGGCCGTGTGCTCACCGCCGCGCCGAGCGACGAGCGTACCTCGCCGCCGCTCACCGAGAAATTTTCAAGCGTGTAGAACGCCTCGCCCGTTGTCATGTTCGCGTATTCGAACACGGACTGCGGCGCGAGCGCCATGATCTGAAAGCCGTCGCTCAAGAGAAAGCCGATCCGGTGCATGTCCGTCATCCTCCAGGAAATGTCCTAAATCATACCCATCTACGTCATTTCCGTCACGACGAAACGAAGCCAGAATGCACTCACGGATTCACCAATCACCTTACTTAAGGAGTGACGTCATGGCTCAGGCATACCAAGGTACAGCACTTGTCACCGGCGCGTCGTCGGGGATCGGGGCAATCTACGCCGAGCGGCTGGCGCGCCGCGGCTACGACCTGATTCTGGTCGCACGCAACCGCGACAAGCTGATCGCCCTCGCCCATCGCATCACGAACGAGACGCGCCGCAGCGTCGAGATCGTCGACGCGGACCTCAACGACCGCGCGGGGCTTGCCGCCGTCGAGGCGAAACTGAAACAGGACGCCAGCATCACGCTCTTGGTCAACAACGCGGGCGTAGGTACGCATACGCCGCTCGTCGACAGCGATGTCGATGCGATGACGCGGATTATCGATTTGAACGTCACCGCGCTCACCCGCCTCACGTACGCCGCCGTCCCCGGCTTCATCGCGCGCGGCAAGGGCGCCGTCATCAACATTTCGTCGATCGTCGCGATCTCGCCGGAAACGCTCAACGGCGTCTACGGCGGCAGCAAGGCTTTCGTGCTTGCGTTCAGCCAGTCGCTGCATCACGAACTCGCCGACAAGGGCGTGCAAGTGCAAGCCGTGCTGCCCGGCGCAACCGCCACCGACTTCTGGCAGACCGGCGGCCTCCCGCTCGAGCACTTGCCCGAGGGCATCGTCATGTCGGCCTCCGACATGGTCGACGCGGCGTTGACGGGCTTCGACCGTCGCGAACTCGTGACGATCCCGTCGTTGCACGCCGGCGAAGAGTGGGACGCGTATGAGGCCGCGCGCCAGACCATGGCCCCGCATCTGTCGACCAACGTCCCTGCGCCGCGCTATACGACGGCGCAATAAGCCCCCGTATCACGAACCCGATATCGATCTCCAATACAGAGGAT
>DATGHJ010000254.1:0-4657 GCA_035308085.1 Trinickia sp.
TGCTCGATTGAACCTCGATCGCTCGGCAGGCGCTCGGTGCTTGACCACTGGGCGCTCGCCGAACAACACATCACTGACCGACCAGCGAGAATCATAGCCATGCCGAAATTCGCAGCAAACCTGACGATGCTTTTCAACGAAGTGCCGT
Source organism: Trinickia sp. (assembly GCA_035308085.1). Taxonomy (GTDB): domain Bacteria; phylum Pseudomonadota; class Gammaproteobacteria; order Burkholderiales; family Burkholderiaceae; genus Trinickia_A. The sequence continues at coordinate 149 of DATGHJ010000254.1, forward strand.
TCCTCGACCGCTTCAAGGCGGCCGCCGACGCGGGCTTCAATGCAGTCGAATTCCTGTTTCCGTATCCGTTCTCAACGGCGGAACTGGCCGAGCGCCTCGAAGCGAACAAGCTGCGCCTCGTGCTGCACAACCTGCCTGCGGGTAATTGGGAAGGCGGCGAGCGCGGCATCGCTTGCCTGCCCGAGCGCGTGGGCGAGTTTCAGGAAGGCGTCGGCCGCGCGATCCAGTACGCGAAAGCGCTGAAGGTGCCGCAACTGAACTGCCTCGTGGGGATTCCGACCGCCGGCGTCGATAAGGACACAGCGCGTTCGACGATCGTCGACAACCTGCGTTTCGCCGCGGGCGAACTGAAGAAGGAAGGCATCAAGCTGCTGGTCGAGCCGTGCAACTCGTACGACATTCCCGGCTTCGCGCTGAACCGTTCGTCCGAAGGGCTCGAGGTGATCCGCGCGGTCGGCTCGGACAACCTGTTCCTGCAGTACGACATCTATCACATGCAGCGCATGGAAGGCGAACTGGCCGCGACGATCAAGAAGAACCTGCCGAAGATCGCGCACATCCAGCTCGCCGACAACCCCGGCCGCAACGAGCCGGGCACGGGCGAAATCAACTACGCGTTCCTGTTCGCGCTGCTCGATTCGCTCGGCTACGACGGCTACATCGGCTGCGAGTACAAGCCGCGCACGACGACCGTCGAGGGCTTGGGCTGGCTGCAGAGCGTCGCGGGGCGGAACGCGGCGTGATTCAAAGCGCTGCCGGCTCCGGGTCACCGACCGGGTCACCTACCGCGCGGCGCATTCACTCCAAGATCAAACATACGGAAGACAACGAAATGGCAAAGATCGGCTTCATCGGCCTCGGCATCATGGGCGCGCACATGGCGCGCAATCTCATCAAGGGCGGCCATACGCTGTTCGTGAACGGCGCGTACCCCGTGCCGGACGACCTGCGCTCGACGACGACCGTCGTCGCGAACTCGACGGCGGTAGCGCTTGCCGCGGACATCGTCATCTCGATGGTGCCGGACACGCCTGACGTCGAGAACGTGCTGTTCGCGGACGACGGCGTCGCGAAGGGCCTCTCGGCCGGCAAGCTCGTGATCGACATGAGTTCGATCTCGCCGCTCGAGACGCAAGCATTCGCGAAGAAGATCAACGCGCTCGGCTGCGACTACCTCGACGCCCCGGTGTCGGGCGGCGAAGTCGGCGCACGCGAAGCGACGCTCTCGATCATGGTCGGCGGCCCGGAAAAAGCGTTCGAGCTCGCGAAGCCGCTCTTCGATCTGATGGGCAAGAACATCTCGCTCGTCGGCGCCAACGGCGACGGCCAGACCGCCAAGGTTGCCAACCAGATCATCGTCGCGCTGAACATCGAAGCCGTTGCGGAAGCGCTGTTGTTCGCATCGCGTGCCGGCGCCGATCCCGAGCGCGTGCGCCGCGCGCTGATGGGCGGCTTCGCGTCGTCGCGCATTCTCGAAGTGCACGGCGAGCGCATGACGAAGCGCACGTTCAACCCGGGTTTCCGCATCGAGCTGCATCAGAAGGACCTGAATCTCGCGCTCGACGGCGCGCGCAAGCTCGGCATCGCCCTGCCCCATACCGCCAGCGCGCAGCAACTGTTCAGCGTTTGCGCGGCGAACGGCGGCAAGGCGTGGGATCACTCGGCACTGATCCGCGCGCTTGAAATCATGGCGAACTTTGAAATCGCCAACGCTTAAAAGCGCAAGCGAAGTCCGCGCGTGAGCGCGGCTTCGCAAGCAGCAACGCTTCGAATCGGAACATCGGCGCCATGCCTGCGGGCATGGCGCCGGAATGTGGGGCGCCTTGTCCGACGCGCGTGAATCATGCGGTATCGAGCCACGCGCGCCGGACGGGCAAAACGAGCCGCTCTGGGCTGAGAGCGGCAGGTGGGGTCCGCAGCGGCACCCGGCGGCGCCGGGGAAGCCTTGGTCGGTCAGACGTCGTCGTCGGGTGTCCGGCTGTCGGATTGCTACGTTTTTATCAGTATCAGTATTGGTCGAAGATCGGCTGCAGCTGCGCAGCGCTCGACTTGCCAGCGGCCAGCGCCAGCATCAGCAACACGCGCGCCTTGTACGGGTTCAACGTCCCCGCGCTCACGAAGCCGAGCGCATCGTCGGACGCCGCGCCGTTGCGCATCACGTGGCCCGAGCCAACGCGCGACGAACGCACGACCGCAACGCCCTTCTTCACCGCATCGGCCAGCGCGCTTTGCAGCGTCGCGTGGATCGAACCGTTGCCCGTTCCGGCGACGACGATGCCGCGCACGCCCGCGGCCACCAGCGCATCGACCATCACAGGCGACACGCCGGCATAGCTCGCGACGATCTCGACGACTGGCCACTCGAGCGCCACCGAGCCGATCGAAAACGGCGTGCTCGACGTATGCGGCCGCACCACGCCGCGCTGAAATTCGACACGCCCATCTTGCACCCACCCGAGCGCGCCGATCTCCGGCGACTGGAAGGCGTCGACCGCATAGGTGCTGGTCTTCACGATGTCGCGCGCGCTGTGAATCCGGTTGTTGAACGCGACGAGCACGCCCTGGCCGCGCGCCGCCGGACTTGCCGCGACCGTCACTGCGCCGAGCAGATTGAGCGGACCGTCGGCCGAAAGCGCAGACGACGGACGCATCGCCGCCGTCAGCACGACGGGCTTCGCGTGCTTGACGGTCAGATGCAGCAGGTACGCGGTTTCTTCGAGCGTATCGGTGCCGTGCGTGATGACGACGCCGTCGACGTCGTCGCTAGCGAGCAACGCGTTGACGCGCTCGGCGAGCGTCGCCCACAGCGCGAGCGGCATGTCCTTGCTGTCGATGCTCGCGACTTGCTCGGCGTCGATGCGCGCGACGTTGGCGAGGCCCGGCACTGCGGCGAGCAGCTTGTCGACGCCGACGACGCCGGCTTGATAGCCCGCCGTCTGCGCGGAATCGGCCGCCGAGCCGGCGATCGTGCCGCCGGTGGCGAGCACGGCGACGCGCGGCAGCGCGCGCGGGGAGGCGGTAGTGGGAGTGGTCGAGGTAGTCATGGGCGCCATTGTAGACGCGTCGAGCACAGCACTGCCGTTTTTGCCAACGGCTCGCTGTGACACTTTGTCCACGCAGCCGGAGACACACAATCTTGCGCGAGCACGGTATAGACCCGCGCAACCGCTAAGCAGCTAGCCAATGCGTATGCCGAGAACATTGGCAGCGGAACACGGCATGGCCGCCGGAACAGGCCATTGGACTTGCGACCCGATTCAGTTGCATCTCCTTGCGTCGAGCCACAGAACGCAGGTCGTCTCAAGCCACTTCCCGCAACTGCCCCGCAATCTCCGCCTCGGACAGATGCGGCGCGAACATCTCGATCAGCTTGTAAGCGTAAGCCCGCAGAAACGCCCCCTTGCGCAATCCCACGCGCGTCGTGCTCGCCTCGAACAGATGCTGCGTATCGAGCGCGACAAGCTCCGTATCGCGCTTCGGATCAAACGCCATCGCGGCCACCACGCCGATCCCCATGCCCAGCTCGACGTAAGTCTTGATGACGTCCGCATCGATCGCTGTCAGTACGACGTCGGGCAGCGCACCCGCCTGCGCGAACGCCTGGTCGACGTGCGAGCGGCCCGTGAAGTCCTGGTCGTAGGTGACGATCGGATACTCGGCGATCTCCTCGAGCGTCAGGTTCTCGCGGCCAACGAGCGGATGATTCTTCGGCACGACGACGACGTGATGCCACGAGTAGCACGGGAACGTCACGATATCGGGAAAGCGGTCGAGCGCCTCGGTCGAAATACCGATGTCGGCCTCGCCGTTGATGATCATCTGCGCAATCTGCTGCGGGCTGCCCTGGCGCAACGCGAGATGCACCTTCGGGAACACCTCGGTGAACTGGCGGATCACCTTCGGCAAGGCGTAGCGCGCCTGCGTGTGGGTCGTCGCGACGACGAGGTGGCCGCTGTCCTGGTCTGCGAACTGGCGCGCGACGCGGCGCAGATTCTCCGCATCGAGCAGCATCCGCTCGATCAGCTGATGCACCGCGCGGCCGGGCTCGGTCAGGCCCGTGAGCCGCTTGCCGCGCCGGATGAAGATATCGACGCCGAGCTCGTCCTCGAGATCCTTGATCTGCTTGGACACGCCCGATTGCGACGTGTAGAGGACGTTGGCGACCTCGGTCAGATTCATGTTCTGACGCACGGCTTCGCGTACGAAGCGCAGTTGCTGGAAGTTCATGTGTGCTTCTCCTGTCGACCAGAGTTGGCCCTTCAGCGCTGACCCGGGTCCCATGCAGCGCCGCAGGGTGTTTGTTTATGTAGTGTTGATTGGAATGTAGGCGCGCTGGGCCTGTGCTGTTCAGCGCGCGGGAAACACGCGCAGCGAGCGCGGCACCGCGGTCGCGCCGTCGCCGACGTCGAGCCGCAGTTGGCGCCACGTATCGCGGTCGAGCTCCGCTTCGAGCACGTTGCCACCGCGCCCTTCGAGCTCGACGCGCACCGAACCGCCCAGCGTCACGAC
>DATGHJ010000255.1:0-3535 GCA_035308085.1 Trinickia sp.
CCAGATCACGTCGAAGGCGCTCAAGATCTTGCCGTATGGCTTACTGCCCTGCGGCTGATAGTACTTCCACGTGACGTTCTTTTTGTCCATCAGATCCCGCAACGTGCGATACTTCTCGCTGAAGTTCTTGGTGCATGGAAACGGGCCGGCCTGCTTGTGCAGATAGACGTTATCCTTACTCACCAAATGCGTGGTGGTGCCGTTGAAAGCGTTGCAGCCCCACCAGCAGCCGTTACCGCAGGTTGGAAAGTCGATCATGCCCTTGTTGCGTTCGACTTCCGTCCCGCCGCGAATCAGGTCCTGATGTGCGCTGAAGCTGTCGCTGCCCTGGGTCGTGAACATGTGTTCCGCCAAGGTATATTGCTCGGCCATGTCCCAGTACGGCACGATCTGCGACGGGTCCGTGTACTGGTATGGCCACGTGCATTCCGGCGGCCCGGTGCCCGCATTGAAGCGGACCTTATCGAAGCCGTCCATCTGACCGCCATCGCGCGCGATCTGGTATCCGCGGAAGCTGTGGTTGAGATCCTTGGGGATGTCGAGCGGCACCTTTTGGAGCGGGATCGTTCCAGTCGTGATCGGCGGGCTGCAAGCGGGGTCTGGTTCGACTTTGCCGACGGTCGTGCCGTCGCCGCCCGGATAGGTGGCGAAGAAGTCGTTAAACGTACGGTTTTCCTGCACGACGATCACCACGTGCTGGATCGGCGAACTCGATCCGGAATGCCGCCGCGCGGGCTGTTGCGCGGCCGGAACCGAACTCGAGCCGCCGGCGCCGCCGCACGCCGCGACGGCCGACCCGGCGAGCATCAAAAACGAGATGGTACGAAAACGCATAGCCGCCCCTTTCGCTTTCGCGAGGCGGCGCACTTCTCGTTACTGCGAGCCGATCCTTTGATTAGCATTGGTCAACAAATAGATCTTGTCGGCGTGGCGTACACCGAGTGCCCGCTGATCGTAGATGATGCCGACGTATTGGCCGGCCTTGATCGCGGTCATCTGGTATGTCGTCTTGCCGTTAGCCGAAAAGACCTGATCGAATTTCGGTACGATCAAAAAGCTCAGCACCTGCTTCGTCTTGGGATCCTGAACCTTAATGTTGTTCGACGAAACGTGAACCGTAATGCCGTAGAACGTCGAGTTCTGGGCGGCCACGGCGGCACTCGGCGCCGCGAGGACCGGTGCGATGGCGGCCGCCAGGGCAGCCGCGCGAAGGACGGACGAATGCATCATGCTATCCCGTGTACCCCGCTGGCGGGCGGTCTATGCCTTGCGTCCGCCGAAGGGCGAACGCGTGGAAGCGACGCTCTTTGCCGACGGTGGATCTCGTGGTAACCCCGGTCCCGCGGCGAGCGCCGCGGTGCTGATCGCCCCCGAGGGCGAGCTGCTGGAGGAGATCGGCGCCTACCTCGGCGTGGCGACGAACAACGTCGCCGAATGGACCGCGCTCTTGCTCGGTCTGCAGGCCGCGAGCAAGCGCGGCATACGCCGGCTGCGCGTGCGGCTGGACTCGGAGCTCGTGGTGAAGCAGCTGCGCGGCGAGTATCGCGTCAAGCACGCCGGGCTGCAGCCGCTCCACCGGCAAGCGATGCAGTTGCTGCGCTCGTTCGAGAGCGTCGACGTCGGGCACGTTCCGCGCAAGCAAAACGCGATGGCCGATCGCTTGGTCAACCGGGTGCTCGACCAGGAAGCGAACGGACCGGTAAAGTAGGCCGCGGTCATGCGCCGTTTCCCCATCGGACTCTTCATCGTCGCCGTAACGGCGGTGATGCTCGTGCTCGGCTGGCGCGTTTACGGCCCGGGCGAGATGGGGCGGTTTGCGCCGGCGATCCACGCGCAGCACGCGCCGAGCGAGCTCTACGCGTGGATGACGATTAAATATCCGAAGCCGCCGATCTACCAAGAGACGTACCACATGTCCGACGTCGAGGGCGTTTCGCGCTTCGATTACGAGATTCGCGGCTACAGCGGCCACGTGATCCGGGTCAAGGCGCCGGCGGCGCGCGTCTACGACGTGAGCTTTTTCTTTGGGCTCTTGGGCCAGGACGGGATCTGGGAGCTCGTGGATAAGCCGCCGCTTCCCGACCCGGACGCGTATTACACCGTGTTCGTCAAGCAGCTCGCCGACTATCGCCAAGGGCAGCGGACCGTAACGTTCACGAACCCGCAGTACTGGGCGACGAAGGCGGGCCATCAATTTAATATCGACCTCTCGAAAGGCGTGCCGAAGGACCTCTTGCGCCTCGAGAGCTCGCAGCTGGCCGAACCGCGTCTCGCGGAGATCGTGAAAGACTTCCGGGATTTCGGGCCCGACGAGTTCCGCCACAACGTGGCGGCGGCGCAGGCGCGCATCCGCGGGCTGCACGGTTGAGCGTGCGGACGCCCTTCGCGATTCGAGCCTCGATGTGCGTCGCGATCCTCGCGGGACTGCTCTTCGCCGGCTACGAGGTGGCCGAGAGTCCGGGCAGCCAGCTCTTCGGCAAGACCCTCGTGAGCGGGCCGAAGAACGAGCGCGTGATCGCGTTGACCTTCGACGACGGCCCGAACCCGCCGTACACGAACGAGATCCTCGACGTGCTGCAGGCCGAGCACGTGCACGCGACGTTCTTCGTGGTTGGTCGCGCCGTGCAGGCCTATCCGGCGCTCGTGCGCCGCGAGGCGGAGGCCGGAAACGCGCTCGGCAACCACACCTGGAATCACGGGCATCTCGTGCTGTACGACGAAACGGGTCTGCGCCGGACGCTGCAGCGCACCGACGCCGCGATCTTCGCGGCGACGGGCAGTCACACGCGAATCATGCGCCCACCCTTCGGGTCGCGCGATTGGCTCGTGCTCGATGAAGTGCGTCGACTCGGCTACACGCCGGTGATGTGGTCGGTCCCGCTCGCGAACGATTGGGAGGATCCGCCGCCCCGCGTCATCGCGGCGCGCGTGCTGCGCTACGCCGGGGACGGGGCGATCATCACGCTGCACGATGGCAACCGCGGCATCCTGTGCGCGCGCATGCGCGCGCCGCGCCTATGCGACCGCAGCTCGGACGTCGAAGCGACGCGCTTGATCGTCGGCACGCTCAAACACCGCGGCTATCGCTTCGTCACGATACCAGAGTTGCTCCAGATGGATACGGCCCATCGAGGGGGGCAGGTGGAGCAGTTTCTATCACGCAAGTAGCCTGCGTCCCGGGATTATATCCGGGGCTACTTTCTCTCTTTAAAGGAGGTCGCGGTGAAGCTACTTCTGGAGCGTGGAGCGCGTCCGTATCTGGCGGGCGTGATCGCGGGAGTCTTACTCATTGCCGGCTGCTCGGGCAGCCGGTCCTTACCGAGCGCCGTACCGGGGTCCGGTCTCGCCCCTTCGTCGCACGTGACGATCGCGCTGACGATCACCGGCGGGGCGCCGGAGGGCGTCGTGCCCGACGCGTGCACCAATCCGACGAAGCTCAAGGTCTGCCTGAAGCCGGGCGGCAAAGTATTGCTTGGCATCAAGCTGACCTGCCACTCGGGAAGCTCCTCGGTTCCGTGCGGCAAGGTCCACTGGT
>DATGHJ010000256.1:0-3282 GCA_035308085.1 Trinickia sp.
CGTCGCGCTTCGAAGAAGACACGGCGCAGGATGTCGGGTACGACAACCTGCTGGCGTCGATGGCGATCAACGTCGGCGCGCCGCTCGCACTGGCGCGCGCGTTGTATGACGCGACGCCCTCGTCGGCCGCCGAGGACGAAACGCTGCGCGCGGTCGTCATCAACGTGCTGGATCAGAAGCTCTACAACCTGAATCCCGACTATCTGTCGTACACGCTTTCGAAGGCCGCGCTGCAGACGGCGACGGTGACGCTCGCGCAGGCGCTTGCGCCGAAAGTGCGGGTGGTCGGCCTGGCGCCGGGGCTCACGCTCCAGTCCGCTGGCCAGACGCCGGAAAGCTTCGCCGCTGCGCACCGCATGACGCCGCTTGGCCGTGCGTCGCGGCCCGAGGATCTGGTGGCGGCGGCCTGCTATCTCGCCGATGCGCCGGGCGTGACCGGCACGACGCTCGTCGTCGACGGCGGCCAGCACCTCGTGCCGCTGCCGCGCGACGTGATGTTTTTGATTTGAGCTTTTGAACGACGCGCGGCGGCATCGAAGCTGCGCGTTGCCCCAAGCGATTTTTCAGCGTGCCCGCCACGCACTTTTTAGACTGGAACGAACATGGTTGCCGCACTTTCGCACCCTCGGCTCGCCGACTGCCGCAGGCTCTTCCTGCGCAACTACGAGGTGTACATCAACATCGGCGTGCACGATTTCGAGAAGCGCGGCGAACAGCGTGTGATCATCAACGTCGAGTTGTTTGTGCCGCTTGCGCTGTCCACTCCCGTGGAAGACAAGCTGCGCGAAGTCGTCGACTACGATTTCATGCGCGCGACGATCGCCAAGCGCGTCGAGCAAGGGCATATCCACCTGCAGGAAACGCTTTGCGACGACGTCGCGAAAGCGATGCTCGCCCACCCGCACGTGCGCGCCGTGGCCGTATCGACCGAAAAGCCTGACGTTTATCCGGACTGCGACGCCGTGGGCGTCGAAGTTTTCCGCATCAAAGAGGACTGAAATGGAACAGCCCCCACGCTCACCAAGTTCGCTGTCGACCGAAGTTAGCGCTTTAGCGGTGACTCCGGTCCCATGCAACGCGCCCGCCGAGGGGGCGTCTCAGCTCGCTTGGGGCGGCCCGGCGCGCGCCGAGAGCGCTTCCGAGATCCTGGCGGACGGCGAGGTCAGCGCCGATGCCGCCGGCGCGGATGCCGCCGGCGCCGAAGCCGGCACACGCCGCGCGCTCACGCGCCGCGAGCAAAAAGAGGCGTACGAGAACAACAAGCTCTTCAAGCGCCTCGCGCGCCTCGTCGGCCAGGCGATCGGCGACTACAACATGATCGAGCAGGGCGACAAGGTGATGGTGTGCCTGTCGGGCGGCAAAGACAGTTACGCGATGCTCGACGTCTTGCTGCGCCTGCGCGAACGCGCGCCGATCGATTTCGACATCGTCGCCGTCAATCTCGACCAGAAGCAGCCCGGCTTTCCCGAGCACGTGCTGCCCGAGTACCTGACCAAGCTCGACATCCCGTTCCACATCGAGAACCAGGACACGTACAGCATCGTCAAGCGCCTGGTGCCCGAGGGCAAGACGACCTGCTCGCTGTGCTCGCGGCTGCGGCGCGGGATTCTCTACCGCGTCGCCGGAGAGCTCGGTGCGACGAAGATCGCGCTTGGCCACCATCGCGACGACATCCTGCAGACGCTGCTCCTGAATCTGTTCTACGGCGGCAAGCTGAAGGGGATGCCGCCAAAGCTGCAATCGGACGACGGCAAGAACATCGTGATTCGCCCGCTCGCGTATGTGAAGGAGACCGATCTCGAGAAATACGCCGAGTTGCGCGAGTTCCCGATCATCCCGTGCAATCTGTGCGGCAGTCAGCCGAACCTGAAGCGCGCGGAAATGAAGGCGCTGATTCGAGAGTGGGACAAGCGCTTCCCGGGGCGCGTCGAGAATATGTTCAACGCGCTGTCGAACGTCGTGCCGTCGCATTTGATGGATACGGGTCTGTTCCCGTTCGCGAGCCTGCGCGCGACGGGCGAGGCCGATCCGGCGGGCGACATCGCCTTCGACGAAGAGCCGTGCTCGACCGATGCTTCCGAAGGCATCCGCGGGCCAAGCGGCAAGCCGATTTCGATCGTCCAGTTCGACGATCTTTGATCCCGGATGGCGCGATACCTCTCGCGCCATTTTCCTTTCCAGCGCCGCGACTTTTCATTCCCCTCATCGGATGTGAACTGCCCGCGCACCGCCATTTTCGTTTACAGCATCACCGTGGCGTTTTGCCGGCCGGCGCAGGGGCGTGTCGTGGTTCTAGGAAAGTGAGGCGAGGTGGATCTTTCGCTAGCACCACGATTTTCGTAAATTGTTGGTTTGTCAGACGCGCCGTCGCGCTTCACTCAATTCAGGAATTGGTCATGGCAACCACGAATCCCTATCAGCAACCCGTCGGCGAACCGGTTCCCGATTGGACCGCGCGTCCGCAGCCGCCGGGCGTTTCCCTCGACGGGCGCGCTTGCCGGCTCGAGCCGCTCGACGCGTCCAAGCACGCCGCCGACCTCTACGACGCCTACCGCCACGCCGCGGACGGCCGAGACTGGACCTACATGTCGTCGGGCCCGTTCGCCGATGGCGCGGCTTATCGCGAGTACGCCGAGCGGATCGCCGCCAGCAAGGATCCACTGCACTACACGGTGATCGATCTGAAAACGCAGCGCGCCGTCGGCACGCTGGCGCTGATGCGGATCGATCCGGCCAATGGCGTGATCGAAGTCGGATTCGTCGCGTTCTCGCCGTTGCTCAAGCGCACCACGATCTCGACCGAGGCGCAGTACCTGCTGATGAAGCACGTATTCGACGATCTTGGCTATCGCCGCTACGAGTGGAAGTGCGATAGCTTGAACGCGCCTTCGCGCGAGACGGCGGCGCGTCTCGGCTTCCAGTTCGAAGGGATCTTCCGCCAGGCAATCGTCTACAAAGGGCGCAGCCGCGATACCGCGTGGTTTTCGGTCATCGACAAGGAATGGCCCGCACGGCGCGCGGAATTCGAGCAATGGCTCGCTCCGGAGAACTTCGACGATGAGGGCATGCAGCGCAGGTCGCTCGCGGCCATTCGCGGCGCGCGAGCGGCGAGCAACTAGCTCACGACGGCATCCGGCGCCGCTCGCCGGATGCGCGGCGCGCATCCGAGGAACGAACGTGCGGGCGGCCTCATGGCAAGGGATGGCGTCACACCCCACATGCTAGAATGGCCCGCTCAAAACTTCTCTCTTCGCCGATGCCATGAACATCGTGATTTTGGCG
>DATGHJ010000257.1:0-4735 GCA_035308085.1 Trinickia sp.
CCACGTCGTCCTGCAAGCGAGCATGCCGCACGTTCGCGCCGGACGCCGCTTGCAGGAAATCTTCGCCTCGCTCGGCTACGCCCCCGACCGGATGCGCCTCCTGCTCAACCGCTATACCAAGCACGGACAGCGTGCGCGCGCGGCCCTGGAGGAAGTCCTCGGCATGCAACCGTACCAGGTGTTTCCGGACGAACCCGAAATCGTCTCGGACGCCATGAACGAAGGCGTGCCGGTATCGGCCATCAGCCGCAGCAGCGGCGTCGCGCGCGGCCTGCAGAAACTCGCGGAAAACCTCGTCTGCCGGCCGTCCGCGTCGGGGCAGGGACGCGCCAGCGACGCGCCGCGCTTGAGCAGGTTCTTCGGCCTCCAGCGTTCGCCGAAGCTCAAGACCATGTAATCGAGACCAGCCAAGACAGGATAAGGAGACCATCATGTCGCTGCGCGATCAGATGTCCACTCAATTCATGCAGTCGTTCGGGGAACGCGAAAGCGCGGGACGCGCGCCCGGCATGGCGCGCACCGCCTATCAGAAGCTCAAGCGCGATATTCATCAGCTCGTGCTCGATCGCGTCGAGCTCGAGCGTCTTTCCCGGCTCGGCGTCGACCAGGTTCGCCAGGAAGTCGGCATGCTGATCTCGCGTATTCTCGAAGACGAGAAAGCGCCCGCCAACGATCTCGAACGCAAGCAACTCGTGATCGATGTCTACGACGAAATGTTCGGCTTCGGCCCGCTCGAAGTGCTGCTGCGCGACCCGACCGTCTCCGACATTCTCGTCAACACCTCGCAGCAGACCTACGTCGAACGCAAGGGCAAGCTCGAACTGACCGACGTGACGTTCTACGACGACGCGCACTTGATGAAGGTGATCGAGAAGATCGTCTCGCGCGTCGGACGCCGCATCGACGAATCGAGCCCGATGGTCGACGCGCGCCTGCCCGACGGCTCGCGCGTCAACGCGATCATCCCGCCCTCGGCGATCGACGGGCCGCTCGTCTCGATCCGGCGCTTCGCCGTCAATCCGCTGCAGGTCTCCAACCTGGTCGAGCTGCAGAGCCTCACGCCGCCGATGGCCGAACTGCTCGACGCACTGGCGAAGGCGAAGGTCAACATTCTGATCTCCGGCGGCACCGGCAGCGGCAAGACAACGCTCTTGAACATCCTCTCGGGCTTCATTCCGTCCGACGAGCGGATCGTCACGATCGAAGACGCGGCCGAACTGCAACTGCGGCAGCCGCATGTGCTGCGGCTCGAAACGCGCCCGCCGAACATCGAGGGACGCGGCGAAATCACCCAGCGCACGCTGGTGCGCAACGCCCTGCGCATGCGCCCCGACCGCATCATCCTCGGCGAAGTGCGCGGCGCGGAAGCGCTCGACATGCTCAACGCGATGAACACCGGTCACGAAGGCTCGCTCGCGACGATTCACGCGAATACGCCGCGCGACGCGCTCACGCGCCTCGAGAACATGATCAGCCTCGCCGGCCTGTCGCTGCCGCCGAAGACGATGCGCCAGCAGATCTCATCGGCCATCGCGGTGGTCGTGCAAGCGACGCGCCTCAATGACGGCAAGCGCAAGATCGTCAGCATTTCCGAAATCACGGGCATGGAAGGCGACGTCGTCAACATGCAGGAAATCTTTACGTTCAAGCGAACGGGCGTCGATCAGAACGGCGGCGTGCGCGGGCGGTTTTGCGCGACCGGCGTGCGGCCGAAATTCGCCGAGCGGCTGCAGGCCTTTGGCATCAACCTGCCGGACCAGCTCTACGACCCCAGCCGGCACTTCGAAACCACGTGACCGGATCGAGCCGATCGGCTTGCTGAACTGACGGGTGTCTCTGGAGACTTGCATGGACCCGATCTTCTACGCATTTGTTGTGCTGGTGTTCGCGGCTGTCGTGCTCGCGTTCGAAGGCATGTATCACTGGTGGAACAATCAGCATGGCGCCAACGCCAAGCGGATCCAATCGCGTATCCAGGCGCTTTCCGCCGGCGGCCAGGTGAACAAGGAGCGCTTGACGATCCTGAAGGACCGGATGCTGAACGACTCGAAGCTGCTCGACCGGATGCTGATGCAGATGCCGCGCATGAAGGCGCTCGATCTGCTGATCCAGCAATCGGGGGTGAAGTGGCCAGTCGCACGGCTGATCGGCACGAGCCTCGCATTGCCGCCGATCGTGCTGATCGTCGCGACCTTCCTGCCAGTGCGCGCAATCTACGTGTTACCCGTCGCAGTGGCAATGGGTGCGCTGCCCTTCCTCTACGTCATCAGGCGCGCCAAGAAGCGCCTGCGCCAGCTCGAACGGCAGTTGCCCGACGCCGCCGACATGATTTCCCGCGCGCTGCGCGCAGGACACGCGTTTTCCGGCGCAATCGGCATGGTGAGCGCCGAGTTCGCCGAGCCGATGGGCGGCGAATTCCGCATCACGTTCGACGAGATCAACTACGGCGTGCCGATCGGCGAGGCGCTCATGAATCTCGCGAGCCGCGTGCCGATCGACGATCTGCGCTACTTCGTGATCGCGGTGCTGATCCAGCGCGAATCGGGGGGCAATCTCGCGGAAGTGCTCGACAGCATTTCCACGCTGATCCGCGAGCGCCTCAAGCTGTTCGACAAGGTTCGCGTCCTGTCCGCGGAAGGCAAGCTTTCGGCCTGGGTGCTCGGTTTGCTGCCGTTCGCAACGGGCGGGTTCATGTTGGTCGTCAATCGCAGTTTCCTCGAAGTCCTCTGGACAGACCCGGCCGGAGTGAAATTGGTTGAAATCGTGCTGGGTTCGATGGCGTTCGGCGTGCTGTGGATGCGGAAAATCATCAAGATTCGCGTGTAGTGCCCGCCGTTGCCGGTGCGGCGCAAATCAAGACAAAAGAGGAAATGCCATGCAATCGCCCAACTCCATGAACCTGTTGTTGCTGGTCGGCGTGTTCGTCGTCGTCGTAGCGGCAGCATTCGGCGCGATGCAGTTGCTCTCGCCGCGCGACCTGCGGCGGCGTATCGAGCAGGCCGGAGGCGCGCGCACCGCGTCCCCTTCCGAGGTTCAATCGCCGGGAACCGAGTGGCTCGAAAAACTGGCGGCCATCTCGCAGCCGATTTCGAAACTGTCAGTCCCGACGGAAGGCTGGGAAAACTCCACGCTGCGCATACGGATGATGAACGCGGGCTGGCGCTCGCCCGGTGCCGCCGGCGTCTATTTCGCCGCGAAGACGATACTGGCGCTTGCGCTGCCGCTTATCTCCCTCATTTGGTTCGCCACGACTTCGCTCGTCGCGGATCCCTATCAGTTGTCCACCATCCTCGTCACGCTCGGCGCCCTCGGCTACTACGCGCCGACCATGGTGCTCAACCGCTGCGTGAAGCTGCGCCAGCGCACGCTCATGGAAGACTTCCCCGACGCGCTCGACCTGCTGACGGTATGCATCGAAGCGGGCCTCAGTTTCGATGCCGGGCTCCTGAAGGTCGCCGATGAAATCAAGCTGCGCAGCAAGGTGGTGGCAAGCGAACTCGATCTGACGATTCTCGAAATGCGTTCGGGCTTCGCGAAGGACAAAGCGCTGCGCAACCTCGCCTTGCGCACGGGTGTGGAGGATATCGATTCGTTCTGCGCGATGTTGATACAGGCCGAACGCTTCGGCACGAGCATGGGCGATTCGCTGCGCGTGCTCTCCGATACGCTGCGCACGCGGCGCAGAATGCGTGCCGAGGAAAAGGCCGCAAAGATCGCCTTGAAACTGCTTTTCCCGCTGATTTTCTGCATCTTCCCCGCCCTGCTCACGGTGTTGCTGGGGCCGGCGTTCATTCACATCTACCGGGTGCTCTTGCCGACCATGTCCGGCACCGGGGGCTAGCACGCACTGAAATTGTGGCACCGCGCTGCCTGGCAGCGCGGCGTGTGTTCGCGGGCCAAGTATCGGCCCGCTTTTTTTAAACGCGACTTTTAAATTCGAAGACCCCCGCCAGCTCGTGCTTCCAACGAAGCTGGCTTTCGATGGGCGGCTTGTCATGCGCCCACCTTTTTTTTGGTGCGATCGAATCGCGTCATCGCGGCGAAGCGCGACTAAATGCGCTGCCTTCGCTAAGGCTCTAGGATTTGACGCGCTCGCCAGCCGGATCGTACGGCGCCTTCAAATGCACGATCACGTCGAGCCGCTCTCCCGCCAGATCGATCTGATACCGCCCGCTCTTCAAGTAGTCCGTGTCCACAGCAGCACCATTGGCGCCGACGTACCCGAGCGCTACCGGGCACCCCAGCGTATGCCCGAACGCCGCCGAACTGACCGAACCCACCGCCACGCCATCGCGCAGAATCGCTTCGCCGCCCCATAGCATCTTATGGCTGTGCCCGTCGACGGTCAGCGCGACGAGCCGGCGTGCCGGCGGTTTGCCTTTGCGCTCGAGCAGTGCTTCGCGACCGCGGAACGGAATGTCCTTGTCGAGCTTGCAAGCGAAGGCGAGTCCCGCTTCGAACGGATCGCGATCGGGCGACAGTTCACGCCCCCACGCGCGATACGCCTTCTCGATACGCAACGAGTCGAGCGCGTAGTACCCCGCGTTGACGAGGCCGAACGCGGCGCCCGCCGCCATCAGCGTCTCGTAGACACCGACCGCGAATTCCACTGGCACGTACAGCTCCCAGCCGAGCTCGCCGACGTAGGTGAGACGCGTCGCGCGCACCGTCGCATAGCCGATATCGACCTCGCGGCTCGTGCCGAACGCAAACGCTTCGTTCGAGAAATCGCTAT